>NZ_JCANTD010000005.1:0-255805 GCF_059570675.1 Salinispora goodfellowii
CTGATCCTGGATTCCAGCGACAGCTACTTCCTGGCCACCGACAAGGGCCCGATCATCGCGCGGCACCGGCTCGGCTTCCAGCTCACCTCCGCCGGGATCGACCGGGCCGGGCCGCAGGGTGCGTGGCTGCTGCCGGTGGATCCGGACGCCTCCGCCCGCGCCCTGCGCGATGCGTTGATCGCCCACACCGGCGCGGAGGTGGCGGTGGTGGTCGCGGACTCCGACGGTCGTGCCGACCGGCGTGGGGCGACCGTCATCTCGATCGGCGCGGCGGGTGTGGGGCCGCTGCGTGTCACGGAGCACGGCGGCAAGCGGCAGGAGGAGACTTTCACCGACCTGATCGCCGCGGCGGCCGGGATCATCCTCGGGCAGCGGGACCGTGGGGCCCCGGTCGCCGTCCTGCGCGGCGTCGCCTACGAGAGCAGCGACGCGGGCGTGGCGTCGATGCTGCAACACCGGCCGTGAGGCTGCTGCTCACGGGCGCCGCCGGGACAATCGGCACCCGGCTGGCGGCCGATCTGGCCGCCCAGGGGATGTTACTGCGGCTGCTTGACCGGCGGGCTTGCGTGGTCGGGCTGCCCGTGGCTGCCGACCGTTCCCGGCGATGGTGGAGCACAACGTCACCGGCACCCACCACGTCCTGGAGGCGGCGCGCCGCCAGCGGGTGCGGCGGGTGGTGCTGGCCAGCAGCCACCACGTGACCGGCCTGAACCACGTCGGCGCCCCGACTGCGCCGCGGGCCGCCCTCACCGAGGGGCGCCGGTGTCGGAGGATGCCGCGTACCGGTTTTGGTAGCGTCTCATCGCACGTCGTGTCGGTGGTAGCCCGCTGCGGATCCGCGACGTGGACCGGCTGGCTGACTATGTCGCCGCCACCCGCGCCGGGCGCGTCGACCACGCGCCGTCGGTTTGCCTGTTGCGGCGGACCGGCCGCTTGTGAGGATGCCGAGCCTGCGCCGGGTGGGTGTTGGGATCGGTAGCCAACGCCACAATGAAGAGGTGGATAAGTTGCTTGCAGAGCCCGCCCCTGGCTCGCTGAATCAATTCAGTCAAAGGGTTGGTTTGATCTACGCCTTGTAGATGGCTGTAAATCAGCTCCGGTTGGCCGCTGGCCAAGAGCCGGTTTCGCGGTGTCCGGTCGGGAGTTAGGTCCACCGAGGACTGTGGGCCGGGTCGTTCACGTCGCGGATCGTCCGAAGCGCGTCTGCAGGTAGGCGGATGCCACGAGGCGATCCTTGTGGGGCGTCGACGTGTCTCGAGCCGGGCGCTTGCGGTTCATCGGCGGTGCGTACGTCCCGTTTGTCTTCTTCCCGACACAACTTCGGTCCTGCGGCCTCTCCCTGTGAGCCCTGTTGTCTCGTTACAGTACGCACTCATCGCGATTGGCAGCGCATCAGTTGCTGCGGTTTAAGGGGGTGTCGAGTCGGCTTCGTGTCACTACTGGTTTCTCGCGCCCACTCCACCTCACCAGCAACATCTCCAACGGCGGCTGCTCGTACCCAAGCACCCTGTAGGAGTTGATCGGCATCGATTGCATTCGCATGCAGGGGGTTGACTAAGGCGAATCGGACCGTGCGATAGACGAGTAGGTGTCAGCGCCGCACGTCGGGGCGGTGTGCCGAACGGGGCGGAAGGGACGGCACAACGGACGGAGCAGTTAGCCGCGAGCAGCAACTCGCGCGGCTCATCTCGGACATCGGACCCTGTAGCGGCGGCCAGGTCCTCGAGGCCGCGCGGCAGCGCTGGCCGGCGATGACGCAGGCGCGACTTCGGAGGATCACCGCTTCGGCACTCAGCGCTGGGCTCATCCACGACGACAACGGCATCCTCAGGGCAGCCGACGCTCCCGCAACGCCACACCCTTCCGGGTATCGATCGACTGTGACTGCGCAGGTTCCCCGGGCTGTCGTCATCGACGTCGAAGCTGTTGTGCGTCCCATTGCGGATCACCCCGACGGGGACCGGCGCATCTACCAGATCGGCGCGGTGCGGTTGTCGTCGGAACGGCGCTGGGTCGAGGAGGCGCCACGCTTTACCGTCTGGGTGCGGCTGCCGGACGTTGACTGGGAAGAGCAGCTGCGGTCCGCGGCCGTCCGCGACCAGTACGCCGCACACGCGATCCCTGTCGAGCAGGCGCTGCACGATCTGCGGGACTACTTGGCGGACGCGGACGTCCTCGTGGCCTACAACGGCACCGGCGCCGACTTTCCGATGCTCGACGATGCGGCCACCCGCGCCGAGCAGCCACCGTTCGGCGCGCTGCGCCGAGCCGACGCGTTGTACCTCGCCCACGCGGTCTGGCCGACCGCCAGTTCCCGCCGCCTGGCCGAGCTCGCCGACGAGGTAGGTGTCGGTCGGTCCGGGCTGAGCTGGCACGACGCCGCAGACGATGCCGACCTGACAGCCCGGCTGCTGCGGCACGCTGCGGACACCGTCTCCGGCTGGGACGGGCCGTTGCGGGATCTGCTGCTCGCTGCCGGTGCCGGGTCAGCCGCTTGGGATCTGCTCGCGTCGCTGCTATCCGCGCCATCTGGTCGGCCGGCCGCGGACGACGGGTCGGTCGCCCAAGTGCTCGTGGACGTGCTCGGCAGTGGCGAACTGCGGCAACCAACCCGACGTGGCCGAGCCGTCCCGGAGAACCTGACGGTGCCGGAGCGACTGTTCGACCGCACCGGTCACGTGGATCCGCACGCACTCGCCCTGGCGGCCGCGCACGGTTCGGTCGAACGCCGGCCGGCGCAGCAGCACATGGCCGAACTCCTGGCCCGCCAGGTCGACGCTGGCCGGGATGCGCTGTGTGAAGGACCGACGGGAACCGGTAAGAGCCTCGCGGTTCTCGCCACCGCCCTCGACTGGCTCGCCAGCGACTTCCGCCGACGGGTGGTCCTGGCGACGTTCACCAAACAGCTGCAGACCCAGCTGGCCGCCGACATCACCCGGCTCGCCATGGTCGTGCCCGGCCTCGACGACGTCGCCGACCTGGTGAAAGGTAGACGAAACCGGCTGTCACTGCGGGCACTCGTCGCCGCGCTCACCGACGCGGTCGCTGCGGCCGCCGGAGCAAGCCGCCGGGATCGCCGGAACCGGTTCGCCGCCCACCCGGGCTACCGGGAGCTGCTGGTGTACCTGGTCCAGCGGCTGGCCACCGCGACATCTCTGCAGCAGGCGTGGGTGGCACGAAGTGTCGACACCGCCGACATTCCGATCTTCCTCGCCGAGTACATCTCGACGACAGCCGGCCCGCTGCTGGGGTTGTGGCTGGGCAGCGTGAGCCAGGAGTCCGACGACTACGGACCCGGCTCCGCGTCGCCGCTTGCCCATATGACCGACACCGTCGGCGAAGCGCTGGCCAACCATCGCCTCGTCGTCGCCAACCACGCGCTACTGCTGAGCAACCCGGACGCGTTCACCGACGACACCCTGCTCGTCGTTGACGAGGCGCACTCCCTCGAACACGCCGCGACAGGAGCCGCGAGCGCCGAGGTGGACTATCGGGCGGTGGAGAACCTCATCGCCGAGCTGCGTAGCTGGTTTGCCAGCCAGCGCGGGGCGCCGGCAGCGCTGGGGGAGCAGCTCGCCGACCTGGAGGCGATGCTCGACACCGAGGTGATGCCACGGGCCGCGCAGGCGGTGTTCGACGCCGCTGGCGGAGAGCCGGGCAACCGCGCGGCGACCCTGGCGAGCCCGTTCGGTGGGCTCGGCGGCAGCGCTCCGGCGCGGCAGCTGCTCGCCCGGGTGGAACGCCTCGCCGTTGTCGCCGGGCTCGTCTACCGGCAACTGTCCGGTCACCTCGGATCGGCGCAGATGCAGGCGGCGTCGTGGTGGGAACGGGAACGGGCGACGTCACTGGCCAGCGGGGTGTGCACCCTGGCCGAGGCGGCCGACCAGATCGTCACCGATGCCCATGCCATCCTCGATCCTCCCCGCCCCGACGCAGGGAACGCTGCTGGGCAGCCGGGCACGCCAGCCGACCAACCCGCCGGTAGCGGTGGGGACGATGCTGCGGGCGTCGACGACGATGAGTCGGGGGAGACCGAAGTGCCGGTGGACCCGCTCGAGGAGCGCCTCGGCGAGGTCGGCGCTGACGACGCTGGGCCAGACCTCACGCCGGACGACTCCGGACTGGTGCCGGTGGTGGCGAACCGGGTGGTGTTCGCCACCGAACTGGAGCTCGAAGGCCTGAGTGTCTCCGCCCGCCGGTACGCGTTCACCGTTACGTCCGCGCCGATCGAACTGGCCCACGACCCGCAGTGGAGGCTCGCCCGGTCGAGGTTCGACCGGATTTTGTATGTGTCGGCGACGCTGCAGGTTTCCGGCCGCTGGGACTACATCCGCAGTCGGCTCGGACTGGGATCCGACGTCGACGCGCACTACCTGCCCGGCCCGTTCGACCTTGCCTCCCAGGCGAGACTGGTGTGTCTGACGGACTTCCCCAGCTGGGCGGAGCAGGCCGACGGTGCGGTCCGCACCGTCGCCCACCACCTCACCGGCTACGCCCGAGAGGTCATCCGCCCGGAAACCGCCGGTGATGACGGCAGCGCGGCCACCGGTGGTGCGCTGGTGCTGACCACGTCGACCCGGGCGGCGTCGGCGATCTCCGAACGGCTGCTCGCCGGACTGCCCGCGGTCGCGCCGGACGTCCCGGTCGCGGTCGCCCCGATCCTCGGCAACGCGCGGGCGGCGCGGGCGTTCACCGAAATCGGAGGGTTCTGTGTCGCGACCCGCGGGATGTGGCAGGGGGTCGACTTTCCCGCCGAGCGGCTGTCGCTGGTGTGGATCAACAAGCTGCCATTCGTGCCGTTCGCCGACCCGGTCGTCGCCGCCCGCCGCGCCGCGGTCGCCCGCCGCGCCGCCGACAGCGGCCATCCGGACCCGGACCGGGTCGCGACCGAGTCGTACTACCTGCCCTTGGCGGCCATGGATCTGCGGCAGGCAGTCGGCCGGCTGATCCGGTCAGCCCACCACCGCGGTGTCGTGATCATCAGCGACCGCAAACTGGCCGGCCAGACCGCGCTCCGGCGAAGCTATCGGAGGGTGTTCCTCGAGTCGCTCGACCCCGGGCTGCTGGTCGCCGACCCCGACACGGGGGAGGCCGCCGGTGGGAACCTGACGACGATGGCTGACGGCTGGGAGCGGATCTGGCGGTTCCTCGCCGACTGCGGAAAGATCACTGCCGCGCGGGCCGACGAGCTGTGTACCGCTGACGCGCTCGCTGAACACACCCTGCTGCCGGCCACCCGCAAGATTCTCGCCGCCCGCATCGACGACGACACCGAAACCACTGCCCGTGCCGAAGGCAAACTGGGCGACCTGCTCGTCGAACGCTGCTCCCAGATCGCCGGGTACCTGCGGTTCTCCGACGTCCCACTGCAGCTACGCGACCAGCAGGAGCAGGTGATCCGCGCGGTCGCCGACAACGCTGACGTGCTCGCGCTGCTGCCGACCGGTTTCGGCAAGTCCTACACGTTCCAGCTGCCCGCGCTCGCCTTGACCGGCGTCACCGTTGTCGTGTCACCGCTCGTGGCGTTGATGGCCGACCAGGCCCTCGAGCTCAACGCCAGCGTCGGCGGCGCCGTTCGTGCCCTCGTCGGGCCGATGGCCGAGTCCAACAGCCGCCGCGGTAAGACCGAGGTCGCTGAACAGCTCACCGGTGTCCACGACCACGGTATCAAGTTGGTCTACATCTCCCCGGAACGGCTGGGCAACCGGCGGTTCCAGCAGCTGCTGCGCACCGGGGCGGCCAACGGGCAGCTGCGGCGGGTCGCCGTCGACGAGGCTCACACGTTCGTGCAGTGGGGCGACGACTTTCGCCCTAGCTTCCGCCGCGCCGCCGGTCTGCTGACTGAGCTGCGCGACCGGCACGGCGTCCGGGTCACCGCGGTCACCGCCACCGCCAACCGGGGGGTGCGCGCCGGGCTGCGCAGCGTCCTGTTCGGTCTGCCCGAGACCCCGTCCGCCGGTGAACGTCATGTCACCGTCACCGCGGACCCGCTACGGCCGGAACTTGCGATCTACCGGCGGGCGTTCCGGGCCGCCGGTCCGAACGTCGTCGCTGGGCTCGCCGAAGCGGTCACCTCCGCCTGCGACGACCATGCGATCTTCTACTGCCTGACCGTGCGGGAGGTCGACACGCTGTACGCGCACCTGCGCGAGTTTGTGGGAGAGGGCGAAACCCGGCGGGTGCGCCGCTTCCACGGCCGGCTGTCGGAGGCGGAGAAAGCGGCGGTCCTCACCGAGTTCCGCGACGCGCCCAAGAAGGGGGAGGAGGGTTACGTTCCGCTGCTGATCGTGGCGACCAGCGCGTTCGGTCTCGGGGTCAACCGTGGCGACATCCGCTGCGTGTTCGTGGTCTCCCCACCCACCGACCTCGCCGGGCTGTACCAGCAACTCGGCCGCGCCGGCCGTGACCAGGCCGGCTGTGATCCCGCGGAGATCACCGCACCGTCGTACGGGCTGGCCCTAGGTACCGGCCGTGGTTTCCGGACCGTCGCGTGGATGATCTCGCAAGGTCTGGCGAACCCGACCTTGCAGCGCATCGGGAACGCGGTCGTGGCCGCCGCCCGGGGCAGCGGAGTGCTCAACCCCGACCACGTCGCCGACAGCGTTATCGGCGAGGAGGTCGACGCCGGGTGGATGTCGCTCGACGACGCCCGCAAACCAGCGACGATGACGATGTACCGCACCACGGTGATCCGGGCGCTCGCCGCCCTCGACGCGGCCGGAACGGTCGGCGACGGCGGCGACTTCCCGGCGACGGTCACGCTGACCCCGCTCGACGAACCGATCCGCTGCGACGACACCCTCGCCGACGCGGCGGCGGTCGTGCAGCAGCTCGCCGCGACCCGGCCGGGACGTCACCAGCTCACCGACGTCCACCAACAGCTCGCCGCAGCCGTGACCGGCTACGACGGCCTCGCCGACGACGTCGCCGGCACTTGGGCGCTGCTGGCGACCCTGCACGACCTCGGCGTCGTCGACCTCTCCCAGGCCGGCAACACCCAGACCCTGGTCTCGGTGCGGATGCTCGACCGGACCGGCCGGCTGCCCGCTGACTTCGCCACCCGGATGAACGCCCACCGGGCCCGGTTGAACACCGAACTCACCGCGCTGCGGGACTGGTACGCAGAGCACGCCCGGTGCGCCAACGTCGGCTTCGCCGAGTACTTCGGTCAGCCTGGGCGGTCGGTACCTGACGGCACCTGCAGCACCGCCGGGTGCCGCTGCTCCACCTGCTGGTCGTCGAGCGCCGACACCACACCGACACCGGCGTTGTTGAACGCGTTGAACACCCCGCGGCCGCGGCCGGCCGCCGACCGTGACGGCGCGCCGTACCAGGCGGCGGTCGACCGGTACCTGCGGGCGCTGCTGTGGGACAACTTCCACGGTCTGACCGCCGGGATGCTGCACCGGGTCCTGCGCGGCGACGAAGCTTACCGCGACAGCCGCTCCGGTCGACTGCGACCGCTGTGGCCGCAGCTGCTCTACCACCGGCTGCGCGGCGTCGACCCCGGCATGAAGCTCACCCACGTTACCGACGCGCTCGCCCAGCTCGAAGCCACCGGCGAGGCGGTCCTGACCGACGGCGGCCGGGTCTGGCGGCTTCGCCGGCACGTCGACCGTGACAACGCCCGCGCCGCGGCGCGGCAGGCAGGAGCCGCCCGATGACGATGACCGCGACACCGACGTGGCGACCGTTCCACGACGAGCCGCTGTTCACCGCCGACCTGCTACGCGAGGTCGACGACATCCCCGACGCGGTACGCGCGGCCGTCATCACCTACCTCGAGCAGGTCGCCCATGTTCGCCGGGCACCGCTGCACACCACCACCGCGTTCAACGCGCTGCACTTCGGCTTCGACCCGCAGGCCCGCGGTTACCAGGCCGCCGTCCTCGACCCCGGACTGTTCGTGCGGCTGACCACCGATGCCGGGACGCTGCCGGCGCTGCCCGTCGGCACGTTCGTGCGCATCGAACGGGGTCAGCAGTCGCTGTGGGCAGAGGTCGTCGCCCGGTTCGGCGCCGCCGACGGCGTCCACCCGGACGGGTGGGTCCCTGCACGCCTGTCCGGAGCACCGGCGGTCCTCGACGACACCGGCTGCCGGTCGGAACGGGTGATCGTGGACCCGGAAGCGTTCGGCGCACCACTCACACCCCGGGAACGCACCGAACTTCATCGGCTGCGCCAGCGTGGTGTGCTCCTTGACGAGCGCGGACACCTGACAGGACAGGTCTGTTACCCCGGTCCTCGGCTGGCCGGCCTCGACGACATCGCCCTGTATGCCCATCATCTGCTCACCGCCGGCAAGCCACTACTTGTCGGTGGCCCGCTCGGCGGTCTGCTGGTCGACCCGTACGACGACGACACCCTCGCCATAGCGTTGCAGACGGCGCTGCACACGATCGACAAACTGCTGGACGTCGCACCGCACCTGCGTCGATGGGGCGGCTACGCCACCCCGGTCGACCGGTACCACCACCGGCGGGAAGACCCTAGCCTGCTGGGCGGGGAAGACCTCGACGACCTGGTCCACACCATCGCACGGTCCGGGACCGGACCACGGTTCACCGGTGTGTGGCCGTTGCTGGCCGGCAGAGTCGACGAGGTGTTCGCCACCGACCCGGGAGATGCTGGCGTCGACCCGTTCGAGCTCACCGCAGCCGCCGAAGCGGTCGTGCACGCCAACCTCGCCGTCGCCGACCACGCCACGGCAGCCGTTGACGGGTTGCAGTCCAACGGAGTCCACCTGCGCGTCGACGACCTGTGGCAGGTGGGCGGCGTGTGGCTGGCGCAACCGTCGCCGGCCCCAGCGGACCTGCGCGACATCGACCCGCTACGCCCTCTCGGGCTCGGTTACCACCAGTCACAGCCGCAGTCCCTGAGCACCGATGACGGTACCGGCGCGCCCGGTCCGGCCGACATCCAGCAGCCGGCGGACGACACCGCAGCGATCACCGGCACCCGCACAGATCAGCGGGAACCCGGTCCGGACCCCGACACGACCCACCTGGAACCGGACGACACCGAGAGAGAGGAATCCGCCGGAGACGAGGTCGTTGTCGAACACCTCGACGACAACATCGCCGTGTACACCGTCGCGCTGCGACCAATCCATCTCGACAACGACACTCTGCCGGTATCTGACCGGATCGCCGTCATGCTCGCCGACGGTGCCCTCGTCATCGAACTGCACCACGACGGCGACGACCCCGCCGACGACGAGAGGATCCACCCGGTCGAACACGGCGACGGGGCGCTGACCGGTGTCGCCTGGCCGCTGTCGTTCTACCCGGGGATCAAGGTCGTGGTCTCGCTCGCCCGCGGTGCCCGCAGACTGGCCGCTACGACGACGTTGCTCGAACGGCCGCTGTCCTACGGTGACGAGTTCCGCTGGGCGGCCGACCATCGACTGCTTGCCACCGCCCTCGGAGTCGACCTTGACCCCGACCCGCCCGAGTTGACTGACGGCACCAAGCCGGACGCAGACGACGAACCGGCACCGCCGACGGCGCCGGCGAAATACCAGGGGGTCGACCCGCTGCGGCGGCTGATCCTCGCCGCGTTTCGCCATCACGGGATCGAGGGCACGTTCGGCTCCCGCCGGCTGACCGGCAAACAATTGCTCGGCGTCCTGTTCGGCGCAGACTTCGACAACCCGCCGCTGATGTGGCAGGTGATCTACACCTGTGAACGTCTTGTCGACGCCGGCAAGCTCACGGGTGAACCGAACCCGGGACGTCCCGACAAGCCGGGAAGCGGTGGACCGGACACGTTCGTGTGGTGGCCCAGCCAGTCGGCCCGCCAGCACGCCGACCACGCCGCGGCGCAACAGCGACACGCGGCGCTGCGGGAGCGCACCCGCCAGCATTGGGTGCCGCCCAACTGCCGGGCGCTTCCGAGCGGGTACCGCGCCAGCGGCCAAGCGAAGGAGAACTATGCCCGGCACGTCCGCAAGGTTTGGGGCCCGAACGCCAACACGAGGCTTCCCGAAGGGTTCACCTTCGTCAAAGGGCACCGCCGGGGGAGTGATCCCGGTCCATTTTGGTTACCGATGACGTGACATCGACAACGTGACCGTGTCGACGTCATCGATGTCATACCCAGCCGTTCTACTGGCATTTCGCCGTCGGCGGCCGCCGCCGACCAGCACCGTTTCCAGCGCACAGCCACCCGCGAATAGGAGTCACACCCCAGATGAGTGGTCGTCTGCGGCACCGCCACCGGCAAGCACCGGTGCTGATCTGCACATCGGAATGGCTCGCCGAGCTGGCCGCAGAGGCCACCGACGAGGCAGAGCGGCGGAGCTACACCGCGAAGGCGGAACTCGCCGCCCAGCTCGAACGCCTCAACGATGCGCTGGAGGCGGCGTTCAAAGTCCTGACCCCGGAAGAATTCGCCGACCTCGTCTGGCGGATCCCCAACCCGGAACGCACCGAATTCCTGAGTCACCTGCGCGTGCCGTCGGCGAAGAAACCCGTGCCGATCGCGGCGGCAAACGGGCTGGCGAGGCTGCGCATGTTGACCACTGAGGATCGCCGGCGGGCGGCCCAAACCATCACCCGGCCGGTGTTGCGGCGGCTGATGGAGCCACTTGATGCGTGGCTCCTCGACGGGGATGACGCCGCGTTGCGTAAGGCGCTGGTCGACGGTGCCAGCCAGGCGAACGCGGTCCGGTTGATGGTGCTCGTCTGGTGGCACGACTTTCCACAGGTCGTCGCCGCGCTGCGGGTCGCACTCACCAGCGGGCTGGCGCTGCCGACCTGGCCTTCGGACGTCGTCGATGACATCGCCGCCGCCTGCGGCCGCCTTGAGGCGCTGCGCGACGAACCCGTCGGCAGCGGCGATCCAGGCGCCGATGCCGAAGACGGAGGGGAGGTGCCCGACGTCGGCGATGCCACCGCTGACGTGGTTGACGGCCACCACGGTCCGGTTGAAACCAACCCTCCCGGACCAGACGCCACCACCGATGCGGCGTCGGACAGCCTCGACCCGGATCTGACGGGAGCTACGACGGCCGCCGAGCTCGCCGCCCGGCTGCGTGCCGCCGTCGGCAGCGCCCACAACGCAGCCCAGCAGATACTCGACGCTCTCGCCGCGTTAAAGTTGCCCGATCCGCACCTGCTGGCCCGGGTCGCCGAGCTGGGCACGGTTGTCACGCATGCCCGGGCATTCCTCGCCGATCTCGGTGTGGACACCGACTTCGGTGACGACTGCGACGTCCTCGCCGCCGCGCTCGACCGCGCCGCAGCCGAGCAGGACAACGAGCACACCGCCCGCGGGCAGCTGACACGACTGACTCATCTGTCTGGGCCGCCAACGAGCGCCGATGTGCTGGGAGGCGTCCGCCAACTCGCCGAGCAGCTGCTCGATGAGGACTGCTGGGACGACAACCAGCGAAACCATGTCGTCGCGCTGACCACCCTGGTGCAGATCATCGACGCCGCCGAAGCCGACGACACCGCCACGGCGATGCACCTGTACGCCACCGCCCAGCATCGCCTGCCCACGGAACTGGGACCGGTCCTGGTTGTCGCGCTCATGGGCAAACTGACCACCGGAACCGACAACACCGCGGCGCCGGTCGGCGCCCTTAGCCAGGACGATGCCGTCGAGCAGGTGGCCGGGCCGGAGCCCGAAGACCGGGTCCCCACCGAAGCCGTAGACGCTGTCGGTGCGCCACCGTCTGGTCCGGTCATGGCCACCGAGAGCGTCTCCGTTGCCGCGCCGCCGGTCGCGACGGACCTCACCTCCGACAGCGCCCAGTCGCCGGTACCTGTAACGGACACCGTCCCCGGTCACGTCTATCCAGGGAACACAACGGAGAGCGGTACGGAAGCGTCCGCAGCGTCGGAGGGGGTGGCTGTCGCAACGAGCGACACCGACGACGTCAGCGCGCCCCGCCGCACCACGGATCAGCGCAGCGACGGGGCCGATCTGATCAGTCTGCAGCCGACGGCGCCGTCTGAGCCGCATCGGCCAGCTGTCTTACCGCGAGAACCCGATGACACCGCGGGCGACAGCCTCATCGCGTCGCTACTACGCAAACGGCGCTACTGCCTGGCGTTTCACGCCGAGACCGTGCGGGGGAACGCCCCCCGGGCACAGGCGCTGCGCATGCTCGCGCTGTCCGAAGCGGTCCGCAGTGAAAGCGGCGCCACGTCGGCGGCGCTGCGCGCCGACCTCGACGCGCTGCACGTTCATCATTTCGATGGTGACCGCGCCGCCCAACTGGCGCTGCTCGCCGCCGCCGTCCGGGCGGCGCTGGTGACCGCCGATCCTAACGCCGGGACGATCCTGCAGGCTTTGGTCGGTTCGCTGCATGAACTGCCGCACCTGGCCCGGGTCGCCGGCGCGATCGGCACGGCCTCGGCTCGCGGGCTTCTTTCCAGCAGCGCGATACTCGCCGCGCTTGCCCCGATCGCGGGGGCTGACCAGAGCATCGCCACCGCCGTCGAAGCCGCCGTCCAGGCACGGGACCGGCTTCGGACCGTGCGGTTCGCCCGCGCGCAGCAGATCGCCGACCAGTGGTGGTCCGCCGACGGGTTCATTGGCCAGGTGCTTGACATCGCCGCCCACGACCGTCGGGTTGACATTGACGTCGCCGTCGATCGGCTGCGCAAGTTCTCCCGCCGGGAGGCAATCGTCGAGGAACTGATGCGGGAAGACGCCCAGATCCGGGCGAAGAACTCCCGGCCGCTGGAAGGCGCGGTCCGCCGGCGCCTCACCGATCACGCACGCGAGTGTCTCGACGCCGTCGGCAACTGGGTCGACGCGGTCCGGGCGAACGCGGACGCGGCCCGCGACAGCCTTCAGGTGCCCCCGCAGCTGGCGGAGCTGCGTAACGAGGTCCGCGCGGGACGGGTCGACGCCGACATCGAACTGCACGACACGGCGTCGACCGGCGACGACGGCCTGCTTGCAGCGGCCGCGGCGGTCTGCCGCGAGAGTGTCGCCCGTAGTGTCGAACTGTTGGACGGGATAAGGCTGGGCGGAGCCGAACCGGACCCGAACACTGTCCTCAACCGGGAGGTGCTGCGCAGCCCGGACCTGCCGGTCGACGCGAAGCTGAACCCCGCCAGGCCGGTGACGATCACCGATATCGAGTCAGCGGTGGCGACCTCGTGGCCGGCCGCGTTCGACGCTCGGCTTGCCATCGAGGACTACGGCGCGGCGCGGATCATCATCGACGCGGTCGCAGACGCCGGCCCTGGACGGGCCGAGGAAATGGTGGACCGCCTGGAGGGCAGCATCGCCCGATCGCAGAACGAGGTGCGGTCGTTGCGGGCGGATGTCGCCATGCAGGTGGAGAAAGCCGCACGGCTGGGACAGCTCAGCCACGCCAATAACTCCCGCGTCCTCGCCGAACTGGAGGCGGCCCGCCTTGACCGGCCCGATTTGGGCGCGGTCCGACGTCAACTCGAAGACATCATCGGCCGCCTGCCCGAATGCGCCGAACAGGCGCGCGATGCGATGCGCAGCCGCGTCACGATCGAACTTAACGAGGCCGCCAGCCGGGCGGCCAACACCAACGGACCCAAGGTCGCCGAGAACGCCGCAGAGCTCATCAACGCCCGCATCGACACCGGAGACCTCGCCACCGCCGAGGAGTACCTCCTCAACGCCCTCGCGGGAGAGGATCCACCCAGCACCACCCGGCCTACCGACCTGGAGAAGTTCCTCACTGCCCTCGGCGTTGCCACCGACGGTGTCACCCCGGCGTTGATCCGGGCCGCCCGGGACGGCGGCACCCACACCGGCCTCGACTTCAGTCGGCTCAACGACTTTGAACGGACCAATGCCGTCGAGGGCCTCGAGCAGTGGCACCGGTTGACCATGGAACGGCAGTCGTTGCGCCACCAACGGACGAAGTCGGTGCTCGGGTATGCACTGCGGCTGGCCGGTGTCGAGTTCACCGGCGAAAGGACCCCGTACAAGCTCGGTAACGCCCCGACCCGGAAGTGGGTCGAGCTCACCAGTGTCAAGCTGACCGGTGGGGCACGGGTTCCGGCGTTCGGGTCCCGCGCCGGTGACCTGTTGAAGGTGATGCTGTGCTGGGGCGTGCAGGACGCCGCCACGCTGCTGACCTGGGTGGAGCAGGACGAGAGCAACGACCCGATCCTCGTGTTGCTGTTCGGCAGCATGTCGGCTGCGCAGCGTAAGGTCCTAGCCAAAGAGTGTGCGGCGCGTGCCGACCGGCCGGTCATGGTCGTCGACGACGCCGCGATTGCGTTCCTCGCCGCCCGCGGAGGCGGGCTGTTCGCTACCACCGAGCGGATCCTGTTGCCGTATGCGGCGACCAACCCGTACCACCCGAGCGGACACGACGCGCTGCCCGGGGAGATCTTCTTCGGCCGCGTCGATGAACGCAAGAGCATCCTCGACCCGTACGGCGCGAACCTGCTCTACGGCGGCCGGCAGCTTGGCAAGTCAGCGCTGCTGCAGGCCGCCGCTCGCCAGTTCGAGCTCTACCAGGACCGGGTCGCGGTGTATCTGCCGCTGTCAGGCGGGTTCGGCGCCACCGTCAAGATCGACGACCTGTGGAACATGATCGCCGAACGGCTCGCCCAGCGGGGTATCGCCTCGCCGCGCAAACGGGCCCGCGACGCCGCTCAGTACGTAGAGACGACGATCACCACGTGGTTGGGCAGCAACAACCAGCGCCGGCTGCTGCTGCTTCTCGACGAATGCGACGGATTCTTCGACGCCGACGCCCGGACAGGGTTTGAGCACACCACCCGCCTGCGTAACCTGATGATGACCACAAACCGTAACTTCAAGCCAGTGTTCGCCGGCCTGCACCAGGTCCAGCGGTTCGCGCACCTGCCCAACCAGCCGCTCGCCAGCGCACACTTCGGCGACCCGATCGCCATCGGCCCGTTGACACCAGCCGCGGCGCACGACTTGATGTTCACCCCGATGGACACCCTCGGGATCTCCTTTGACTCCGACGAGCTCATCCATCGAGTCCTCGCCTACTGCAACTACCAGCCGAAGCTGCTGCAGATGGTCGGCGAGGAGCTCGTGCGGGAAGCGTTGAGCCGACGGGGCCTGGAAGGGCCGCGGTACCGCATCCGCGACGAGGACCTGGAACGCGTGATCGGCTCCAACGCCGTCCGGCAGAAGATCCGTGAGACGGTGCACCTGACCCTCAACCTCGACTCGCGGTACAAGCTGATCGCTCTCGTCGTCGCCCTCTCCGCACTGGAGAAGGGCGCCGACCACGCCATCCCCACGCATGTGCTGCGGGACGAGTGCCTGGCGTGGTGGCCGGAAGGGTTCGTCGACCAGGGAGCTGACGAGTTCCGGTCGTTGCTGTCGGAGATGAGCGGCCTCGGGGTCCTGTCGGAAACTAGCGGCCGGTGGCGGCTGCGGTCCAGCAACGTGCTGCGTCTCCTCGGTACCGCGGAGACCATCGAGGAAGAGTTGTGCGCCCTGGAATGGCGTAACGTCGTCACCACCCTGTCGGCCGAGCAGGCCCGTCGCACGCTGACGGACGGCCGCATCTCGCCGGTGACCGAGAAGCAGCTGGCCACCTTGACCGAACGGGGCAACCACCTGTGGGTGGTCGTCGGCACCCAGGCGACCGGGATCGACCGGGTCGCGGCGCGGCTGACTGAGGAAGCAGAAATGATCGGGGCGCGGTTCACCCTGCACGTGACCCGGGGACCAGCAGGCTACCGGCGGGAACTGCGCGGCGGGGCGCCCGGTGACCGGCACCGGGTCGTGCTCGGCGACCTGTCAACTACGAGGCTCGACAATGCGCTCAATGAACTGCTTCAGGTCGACACCCTGCTGCCGGCAGCAGGGGTGACCCGCTCCGTGGTCGCGATTGTCGATGCCAGCGTCAGCGAACTGTTCACCAAGGCCGACGCTCCGCCGCTAGGGGAGGTCACCGACCGGGCGATCGTGCTGCGCCGGCTGTCGCCGGGCGGGCTGCGGTCGTGGGTCGTCGACAATGAGATCTCGTGTTTCGGTGATGCGGCCAGCCAGAAGACGCTGCTGGAGACCACCGGCGGATGGACGGTGCTGCTCGACGACGCCGCCCGGCTCGCGGCCACCGAACGCACCGCTCGACGCGTGTGCGATGCGATCACCGCAGCAAGGCTCCACAGCGCCGAAGCCGCCAGTGTGTTCGTCGATCAGGTCGGACTGGCGAACAACCCGAGGCTTGCGGCCGCTTTCGACTCGTTGCTCGACTACAACGCCCCGATGAGCGGCGAGGACCTGGCCACCTGGCTTGAGGTGACCGAATGCGGCGGCGCCCGGTCGGTGGAGGCGTTGCGGTACTTCGACGTGCTCGTCGAGCGACCCGACGACGGGCTGTGGGAACTGGAGCCGGTGTTCGCGGCGGCGTGGAGGAAAGCGCGATCGCAGTGACAGGCTGTCGTCGTATGCGCCAGGTCAACGTACACATCCGGGTGCTCGGCGGGTGCTCGGTCGGAGGGTCACACCTGAGCCCGAACATCCTGTCTGGGAATTCCCGGCCACGGTGTGCCACCGCTACCCGGTCGCCCTGTTCGGTGAATGCCCGCCCGGCGGCCCGGAACCTGTACGTCGACCTCGAGCCATAGCGGAAGGACCACCCTTGGTCGAGGGATTGCGTCGACCAAGGGTCTGTCCCTGCCCACACAGCGGTCCGCTTCGCGGCCGGTGACGTGCTGTGTCCCACCCGCAAGAGTCTGCCGGTCGCTACGCCGGTCTCCGGACGCCGGTTCTGCCCATCAGGAAGCGTCCGGGCGAGGATGTGTCGGAAGCAACCGGCAGGATAGACCAAGCAACCGGCAGGATAGACCAGGCACGCAAGCTCGAACACGAGATCACTAATCTAGGGAAGAGCCTCCGGTGCGAGCCGCAGTTCAACCGCAGGGTCGAGTTGCGGCGGCTGCCTCGCGACCGAGCCGCAGCGCTCGCGGCGCTGACCAACCCCGCAACACCGACGACCGAGGAAGCCCCGTGGACGAGCTGAGGATGCATTCGCCGGATCTGGCTGGCCGGAACATCGACAAGATCGCCGAGCTGTTCCCGGCGGTCGTCACCGAGGGTCCCGATGGCACGCGGATGATCGACTTTGACCTGCTCCGTCAGGAGCTGTCGGGCCACGCGGTCGAGGGTCCGCAGGAGCGCTACCAGCTCAACTGGCCGGGTAAGCGCGAAGCGCTCTTCGCCGCGAACGCGCCGGTCGCCAAGACGTTGCGTCCGGTCCGGGCCGAGTCGGCCGACTTTGACACCACGCGCAACATCTTCATCGAGGGTGACAACCTCGACGCGCTCAAGCTGCTTCAGGAGTCGTACCTCGGCAAGGTCAAGGTTATCTACATCGACCCGCCGTACAACACGGGAAACGACTTCATCTACGACGACGACTTTGCGGAGAACTCCACGGAGTACCTCGCGAAATCCGGGCAGGTCGACGCTGCCGGGAACCGCCTGGTCGCGAACACTGAGTCGAATGGGCGGTTCCACTCCGACTGGCTCAGCATGATGTACCCGCGCCTCAAGCTCGCGCGAAACCTGCTGACCGACGACGGCGTGATCTTCATCTCGATCGACGACAACGAGGTCGACAACCTCAAGAAGATCGGCTCGGAGATTTTCGGGCAGCAGAACTTCGTCGCACAGATCATCTGGCAGAAGGTGTACGCGCCGAAGAACTCGGCGCGATGGTTCTCCGAGGACCACGACTACATCGTCGTATTCGCCCGTAACAAGGAACTCTGGCAGCCCCAGCAGCTCGCGCGCACCGAGGATATGGAGGCGCGCTACAAGAACCCCGACAGCGACCCAAGGGGTCCGTGGAAGGCCGAGAACATGTCGGCGCGGAACAGGTATGACGCAGGCGTGTACCCAATCACGGCACCGTCGGGACGCCTTATCGAAGGTCCGCCGCGGGGCAGCTACTGGCGGATATCCAAGCAAAAATTCGCCGAGCTCGACGCGGACAACCGAATTTGGTGGGGCGCGGACGGGAACAACACCCCGGCGGTGAAGCGGTTCCTCTCCGAGGTCTCGGCCGGTCGGACCCCCCAGACGTTGTGGTCCTATGCGGAGGTTGGGCACACCCAGGACGCCAAAAAGGCACTCCTGAAGTACGTCCCGTTCGAGAACACAGCGAATGTGCTGAATTCTGTTAAGCCGGTCGAGCTGATCCAGCGGATCCTGCAGCTCGCGGGCAGGCCGAATGACGGCGATATCGTCCTCGACTTCTTTGGCGGAAGCGCGACCACCGCTCATGCCGTCCTCCAGCAGAACCTGGCTGACGGTGGCAACCGACGCTTCATCAGCGTCCAGATCCACGAACCGCTGCCGGTCCCGGAGCCCGCCTTCAGCTCGATCTTCGAGATGGGTCTCACCCGGGTAAGGAACCTCGCGGCGGAGATCGGGAGCCGGGACAATGCCCCAGGCAACCTCGACCTGGGCTTCCGCGTCCTCAAGGTTGACTCGACGAACCTCTCCGACCTGCTGCGCACCCCGGGCGAGCTGGGCCAGGGCGAACTCGACCTCTTCGCGGACAGCGTGAAGCCCGACCGGACCGGCGAAGATCTTGTCTTTCAGGTGCTCCTCGACTGGGGCCGGGAACTAACGATGCCCATCGCCCCGGTGTCGATCGATGATCATGAGGTGTACGTCGTCGAGGGCGGCGTCCTGATCGCGTGCTTCGAGGCAAAGGTGAGCCCCGCCGTGGTGCGCGAGATGGCGAGCAGACAGCCGCTGCGTGCCGTATTCCGGGACTCCGGCTTCGCCACGGACGCCGATCGGATCAACGCCGAGCAGGTGTTCGCCGAGGTTTCGCCCGCGACCGAGGTGAGGGCGATCTGACCGATGAAGCTTCAATTCAAGGTCCAGCAGTACCAGACCGACGCGGTGGATGCGGTGGTGGACTGCTTCGCCGGGCAGCCTCGTGGCGAAGGCGTGTCGTATCGAATCGACCCGGGCCGTCCTGCCGATTCCGCTCAACCAGCGCTGGAGTTTTCGGAATCGGGGCTGCGGAACTCGGAAATCCTGCTGAGTCCGGCGCGGTTGCTGCAGAACATCCAGGCGGTGCAGCGCAGCCGGAACCTGCCGCTGTCGGCGTCGCTCGTGCAGAGCAGGGCGGCGTCTGTCCTGAACACGCCGAACCTCGATGTCGAAATGGAGACGGGAACCGGCAAGACCTACGTCTACATCAAGACGATCATGGAGCTGAACAAGCGCTACGGCTGGTCGAGGTTCATCGTCGTGGTGCCGAGTGTGGCGATCCGTGAAGGCGTGCAGAAAACGTTCGACATCACCGCCGAGCACTTCCAGCAGACGTACGGGACGAAGCCGCGCTCCTTCGTTTACCACTCGTCCCAACTGCACGAGCTGGAGCGTTTCAGCTCGGACGCGGGTGTCCAGGTGATGATCATCAACATCCAGGCGTTCAACGCCACGGGTAAGGATAACCGGCGCATCTACGACGAGCTTGACGGCTTCCTGTCCCGCCGCCCGATCGACGTGATCAGCGCAAACCGACCCATCGTCATCATCGACGAGCCGCAGAAGCTCGGCGCGGCCAAATCTCTGGAGGCACTGAGCCGGTTCAACGCGTTGATGGTGCTGCGGTACTCCGCGACCCACAAGGTGGAGCACAACAAGATCCACCGGCTCGACGCGCTTGACGCATACCACCAGAAGCTCGTGAAGCGGATCGCCGTGCGCGGCATCACCGTCAAGGGGTTGGCCGGGAGCACGGCGTACCTGTATCTGGCCGGGATCGAGATCGCCAAGGGCGCCAAGCCACGCGCCCGGCTCGAATTGGAGATCCAGACCAAGAGCGGCATCAAGCGTGAGGTCAGACGCCTCGACCAGGGGGCGAACCTGCACAACGCCGCAAAGGGTGTCGAGGCGTACAAGGGCCTGTTCATCACCGACATCGACGCGAACCGCGACGTGGTCGAGCTGAGCAACGGCGATACCTTGTTCGCGGGGCAGGTCACGGGGGACGTAAGCGACGAGGCGAAGCGGCGTATCCAGATCCGTGAGGTGATCAGCGCCCACCTGGACAAGGAGCGCGAGCTGTTCGCGCAGGGCATCAAAGTCCTCTCGCTCCTCTTCGTCGACGACGTGGCTAGGTACCGCGACTACGACCGCGAAGACACCCTAGGCGACTACGCGCGTTTTTTCGTCGAGGAGTATCAGGCGCTCGTGGCCGAGGAGCTGAGCCAGTTGTCAATTGACGAGGGTGCCGAGGCGTACCGTCGTCACCTCCAGACGATTGCCGCCGAGGACACCCACCAAGGGTATTTCTCGATCGACAAGAGGACCAGGCGTCTCCTTGATCCGAAGGTGTCAAAGCGCGGGGGAGAGGTAGGCCAGGCGACAGATGTCGACGCCTATGATTTGATCCTGCGTAACAAGGAGCGGCTGCTGTCGTTCGCCGAACCCGTCCGGTTCATCTTCTCCCACTCCGCACTGCGCGAAGGCTGGGACAACCCCAACGTGTTCGTCATGGGCATGCTCAAGAAGAGCGACAACACGGTCTCGCGCCGACAGGAGATCGGGCGCGGCCTGCGGCTCGCCGTAGACCAGCACGGTGAGCGGATGGACAACCCCGTCACCGTGCATGACATCAACGAGCTCACCGTCGTCACCGACGAGTCCTACACCGAATTCGTGGCGGGCTTGCAGAAGGAGATCAGCGACTCCCTCGCATCCCGACCCCGCAAGGCCAGCGTCACGTACTTCATCGGCAAGACCTTCACCACGGAGTCCGGCGAGAGCGTCGTCGATGAGGTACTCGCGAACGCCCTGTACAAGTACCTCGTCCGGAACGACTACCTCAACGACGACGACACTATCTCGGACGCCTACAAGACCGCGCGCGACACGGGCGCCCGCGCCGAGCCGACCTCGAATCTACTCAAGCCAGTCGTTGACTGTATTTGGCCGCTGGTCGATGCTCTCTGCCAGGACATCGCGCCTATCCCCGACGGGCGCAAGCCCAAGCGCATTCCGCTGAATGAGGAAAACTTCGCCAAGGAGGAGTTCAGAGAACTCTGGAATCGCATCAACCGTAAGGTCGTCTACCAGGTGAAGTTCGACTCCGTCGAACTGGTCGACAAGTGCGTCGCCGTGCTCGACGCCCAGCTCAACGTCGCGGCCATGCAATACGTCGTGCGGTCCGGCCGGCAGCGTGCGGCCCTCGACACCGACGAACTGGCCAGCGGCGCTGGATTCACGGTCAACTCGACGAGCACTTACACGGGCACGGTCTCGGCGTCGTCGCGGGTGCCGTATGACCTGCTCGGCGAGATCACGGAGAAGACCCAGCTGACCCGCCGAACAGCCGCCGCGATCCTGGGTCGCACCAAGCCGACGACCTTCGCAAAATACCGGCAGAACCCCGAGCAGTTCATCACCGAGTGCGTCCGACTGATCAACGAGCAGAAGGCCGCGGTGGTTGTTGAGCACCTCAGCTATCACGCCCTCGCCGAGCGGCACGACCTCGCCATTTTCACCGAGAACCAGACGAAGCAGGACTTCGCCAAAGCCGGGCAGAAGCTCAAGCACCACATCTACGACTACGTGGTCACCGACTCCAAGGTCGAGCGCGACTTTGTCGCCAATCTGGATTCCAGCGAGGAGGTTGTTGTCTACGCCAAGCTGCCGCCGGGCTTCTTTATCCCGACCCCGGTCGGCAACTACAACCCCGACTGGGCCATAGCATTCCGGGGGGCCGCGGGCAAGCACGTTTACTTCGTTGCCGAGACCAAGGGTTCGCTCTCATCGATGCAGCTCAGAGGCGTCGAAAAAGCCAAGATCGAATGTGCCCGTAAGCTCTTCGCCCAGCTGAACCACGAGCGGAAGGAACCGGTGAGGTACGACGTGGTCACCGACTTCAGTGAGCTCATGCAACTCGTCGCGGCGGGGTCTTGACCGGCGCCTGGAACCGTCCGGCCAGGCCGTCGAGCGGAGCCAGGGAGCCTCGGGCTCGAAAGGGCTGAGCCGACCGGCTGAGCCGAGGCGGTAGGTGAGTCCCTCCCCGTACCCTCGGCTGGGACCTGTACCGCGACCAGGTGGTGCCGACTTTCGAACGGCTCCGGGACGAAGGCAGGAATCGGTCCTGGGGGTTGACCGGTGTCGGCCACCCGCAGATCGTGATCGACGCGATGCACCAGCACCCGCGTCCGGATGCGGTCCAGGCGGTGGCGAACACCCCTGGGTGCCCGCCGGGATAACGGGTGGCTCAGGATGCTCGACTGCGTCCGTGGCGGCGGCTGCCGAGGATCTCGACCAGGCTGGTGAGCAGGGCGGCGGCGACGATGCCGATCGCCACGGCAAGCGCGTACCGAAGCGCGGTTGACCAGCGTCCGTCGTTGGCCCCGACCGCCGCGAACAGGGTCGCGGTGATGATCGCCAGCCCCATCGCGGATCCGACCTGTCGCATGGTGCGGTACATGCCAGCGGCGCTGCCGACGTCAGCCCGGGGCACCTCCTGGAGAGTCAGCGTGTTGTTCGGTGTGATCACGAGGCCGCCGCCGATCCCGACGAGTAGTAGCGTAAAGCCGTTGACGATCGAGAAGGTCGTCCCGGTTAGGCCGGTGAACGCTATCGTAATGGCGAGACTCGTCACGACGACGACGAGTCCGATGACCAGCAGTTGACGGCCGTAACGGTCAACCTTTCGTCCACCGAGCACGGACCCGAGGACCGAACCTAACGCGAATGGTGCGATCGTGAGACCGGTGATCAGGGGACTGCGGTCAAGACTGTACTGTAGGTAGAAGCTGAAGATTGCCGGTAGTGGGGAAAACCCGGCGCCGAAGAGGAATCCGATCAGTAGCCCTCGGCGGTAGGTTCGATGGGTGAACAGACGGAAGTCGAAGACCGGCGGGTGGCGTCGCGCCGTGGCGGTTTCCCAGGACCGGAAGACGACGAGGACACCGATTCCGACCGGCACCAACAGCCACGGCAGCAATCCCCTCCACTGTCCCTGTTGCAGTGCGGGCAGGATCACCAACATGGTCCCGACGGCCAGCAGCAGCGTACCGATCGGGTCGTGTTGGTGATCGGTCTGGGGACGTGTGGATCTGCTCGGGAAGTACCGCCAGATGAGCACCGCCGCCGCGATCCCGATCGGGGCGTTGACGAGAAAGACCAGTCGCCAGCCGTCGTCCGCCCCGCCCACAGCGATGACTATGCCGCCGATCAGTGGGCCAAGGGCGGCGCCCGCGTGGGCGCTGGCACCGACTGCTCCGAAGGGGCGGCCTCGTTCCCGGGGGCGGAACAGCTCCTCTACCAAAGCGTTGATCTGGGGGGTCAGGATACCGGCGGCGGCGCCCTGCAGGAGCCGGGCGACCACCAGGATGAGGCCGGAGGTGGCGAATCCTGCCATCGTGTTGGCTGCGACGAACAAGGCGAGACCGAGGAGCAGGGTAAATCGTCGTCCTTTGGCGTCTCCGAGCCGCCCGGCGGGGATGAGGACAAGTGCGAACATTAGCGAGTAGCCGGAGAAGACCCACTGGAGAATGTTGTTGTCAGTGCCCAGCGAGCGGTCGATCGAGGGCAGCATCACGGTGATGGCACCGAGGTCGATCCAGCTGATGAACGAGACGATCAGCGCAATGTTGAGGAACCGCCACGGCCGGGCATACGCGGCCGCTACCGGAACCTTCGACCGCGACATCCTCACCGCCTGATCCTGAGACAGCACCTACGAGACACGGTTGGGGCTGCCTGCCTAGTAGCCCGCGACCGCCGCCGTAGGTCGCGGTCTGAACCTGCCGCCCCCTCCGGCTGCCCGCGCGCTCATCGGGTCATGGGGCGGGCACCCGGTCCCCCCGCTTCGGGTGCAGGGAGCGCAGTAGTAGGGGCAGCCGGAGGCCCCCGACACCATGGCACCTGACCGGCAATGTTCGCTGGCCAGGGCTTGTTCATGAGTCTCCCAGTTTGCCAGTTAGAACCCCACGGGATGCTTAGGATCAGTATCAACCACTGGCGACCGGCCGGCGACCGAACCGGCGATTGATTCGGTCTGGGTGCGGGAGCTACCCACACCGGGGCATGCGTCGTGGCAGCTCGAGCGCCTGCGGGCGCTGCTGCCCATGCTAGCGGCCACCGGACGGGCCGGCGCCACAAGCCGGGCCGACGGACTGTTCCGGCCGATGCTCCACCACCGGGCCCGGTAGCGTCGAGTTATGGAAGCCGGCCACAAGCGCGAAACGTCGAGGTTAGGGTGGGGCTGTTCCATGGCGTGGATCCGAAAATTCTTTAATTGGAGGAATGGTGGGGGAGGATGGGCCGACGGTAACGGTCGGCGAGCTGTTGCTTGGTCGCCTCCATGACCTGGGTGTGCGGCATGTGTTCGGAGTGCCGGGCGAATTCACAATGGGATTCACCGGGCACGTTTTAGCCTTCGACGGCATCGACTGGGTCGGTAGTTCCAGCGAGCTGAACGCCTGCTTCAGCGCTGACGGCTATGCGCGGGTTGCTGGCCTGGGCGTGGTTGTTTCACAGTTTGGTGCGGGTGAATTATCGAGCATTAATGCAATGGCTACCGCGATGGTTGAGTCGGTGCCGATCGTGTCGATCGTGATTGCCCCATCGACGGAGGTTATGCGGGAGCATGCCCTGATCCGTCAATCACTTGTGGATAGTTTTCCGGACCAGTGGGTTCAGGTAGCCCGGCAGGTGACCGTTGCCCAGACCTCGTTGACCCCGGAGTGTGCGCTGAGGGAGATCGACCGAGTTCTGGCCGAGTGCTGGTCACAACAACGTCCCGTGTACATCCGGATTCCCGCGGATGTAGCTCGAACGTCCGTCCCGCAGCCGTCGCGACGTCTCACCCGCCCAGATCCGATCTCGAATTCCGCGCAACTGGACGCGTTTGCCGTCGCTGCGCAACGGCGACTCGCAGACGCGGAGCGGCCGGCGTTACTGGTGGGAAATATTCCGATCCGTCTGGGCCTCGGGCCGGCTGTCGCCGCGTTTGCAGCTGAGCATAATTGGCCCGTCGCCACGCAGGCGCCCGGTCGGGGACTGTTTGATGAGTCCGACTCTCGTTTCGTCGGGGTTTATAGTGGCAGTGGGAGTCGTGATTCAATCCGGGAGGTGGTTGAAGGCGCCGACGTCCTGGTCTGCCTGGGTGTCACCTTTTTTGCCTGGAACGGTCTTTTCGCCGTAGACCGTGATCCTGATCGGATCATAAACTTGGAGCGGGATTCCGCAGAGGTTGCCGGCACCCGGTTCGGCCCGATCTCCATGGTTGCGGCGCTGGGTCAACTGCACGAGATAGCCCCCAGTCGTGCGAGTGGTTGGCCGAGTGGCGAGGCTCCACTGATTAAGCCGTCCGAGCTGGCTCGGGCGGGCGCCAGGCCAATCTGTCATGAACGGCTGTGGCCGGCCCTCCAAGGGGTGCTCCGTCCGGGGGATATCTTGGCCGGGGAGGTTGGGACATCATTTTTTGGTTTGGCAACGATGCGGTTGCCGGCCAGGGTTGCCGTTTTGATGGCGCCGATCTGGGGGGCGGTCGGTTATGTTGTTCCTGCGTCTTTCGGTGCCGGAGTTGCGATGCCTGAGAGGCAAGTGGTGTCGATTACCGGCGATGGGGGCCTGCAGATGTCCTCGCAGGAAATTAGCCGGATGCTTACCTTTGGTCAAAATCCGATCATTTTCGTGATCAATAACCGTGGCTACACCTCCGAACGAGCAATAGGAAAAGAGGTTGGGAGAGGTTACGGGGAGGAGATACCTGATTGGCGATATGGTGATCTACCAGCGGTGTTTGCTGCGGAGGGAACCTTCGCGGTGCATACCGCCCGCACCGAGGCCGAGCTGGCCGAGATCTTAGCTGGTATCGAAGAGCGCCCGAGCCGGTTGACGCTCATCGAGGTGATGATTGATCCGTCGGATCTACCTGAAGGAATGCGGCAGTGGAGTCGGAAGGCCGCCGTCCCGCAAACTTAGCGGAGGGAGTGTGTCGGTTTCGGCGCTGTCTTCGCCGGTCGGTTCCTTTGGTTTCGGGAGGAGGCTCGTAACGGGCCGGAGCCCGCTGATCCCTCGCGCGGTGGGCATCAGCTGGACCGGGTGGCGATCGACGAGCCGCACACGGTGGAGTGGGGCGACCCGCTCACCCGTTCACCTCCGTGGGGCACCGCCGACCCGGTGGCGACGGTACGCTCGCCACTGAGTAGCTGCCCGCGCGCCAGCTCCCGGTAGAGCTCGTCCTCGGCCATGAGGTGGTCGTGGGTGCCGGTCCCGCGGACGCCACCGTGGTCCATCAGGACGATCGCATCGGAGGCTGCAACAGTGGACAGCCGGTGGGCGATCACCAGCATCGTGCAGCCCGTGGCGAGTTCCTCGATCGCTTCGCGCAGTGCCGCCTCGTTGACGGAGTCGAGCTGGGAGGTCGCCTCGTCCAGCAGTACCAGCCGGGGCCGGCTCAGCAGCAGGCGACCGATGGCCAGCCGTTGGCGCTCGCCACCGGACAGCTGCGTTCCGTGGTCACCGATCTCGGTGTCCAGGCCGTCGGGAAGCCGGCGGACCAGGGCGCCGAGGCGGCTGGCCTCCACCACCGTGTTCAGCTGGCCGTCGGTGGTGGCCGGCGCGGCGTAGAGCAGGTTCTCGCGTAGCGTGCCGGCCAGTGCCGGAGCTTCCTGCTCCACGTAGCCGATCTGGCGGCGCAGTTCGTTGAGTGGAATGTCCGCCACATCGCGGTCGCCGAGCAGGACCCGGCCTGTCTCGGGCTCGTAGAAGCGCTCGAGCAGGCCCAGGACGGTGGTCTTTCCGACGCCGGAAGGGCCCACCAGGGCCGCCTGCGCACCGGCCGGAATGTGGAATGACACATCACGGAGCACGGGGACGCCCTCGCGGTAGCCGAAGCTCACGTTCTCGAACGTTACCGACGAGGGCGCCCCGCTGAATGGCGCGGTCGGCTCGCTCGGTGACGCGGTCGGCCCAGCGGTCCCTCCGACCCCGGTGAGCGGGACGGGTTCCCCGACCATGGGTGCCGCGCTGCCCGGTATCGGCTCGACCTCCATATCGTTCACCGTCGCGATGCGCGTGGTAGCGGCTGAGGCCTTCTGCAGCTGGATGACCGCATTCACGATGTGGATGATCGGGGAGGCCAGGTACAAGATGTAGAGCAGGAAGGCCACCAGGTCGGCGGCCGAGATGCTCCCGTTGGCCACGCGCACACCGCCGACGCCGAGGACCATCAGGAACGACAGCTGGATGGCGAGGCCGCTGGCGATGCCGACGACGGCGTCCAGTTTGACCGACCGCACCCCCGCCGCATACGAGGTGCGGGCCCACGCACTGATCCGCTCGGACTCGCGCTCCTCGGACACGCTGGCCTTCACCGTACGGATGGCGCCCAGGGCCCGCTCCAGGCCGGCGGTCATCTGCCCCAGCCCTTCCTGTGCCCGCTCGGTGGCGGTCTTGATCCGGCTCAGCGCCGGAACCACACCGAGGCCGACGACCAGCAGGACCGCCAGCACCGACACCAGTTGGACCCAGTCCAGGTAGGCCATCAACGCGATCGCTCCGACGAGCGTCACCACGGCGGACACCGAGTCCAGCACGTTGGCTGTGATGACCGACCGCAGCAGTGTGGTGTCGGCTCCGGCGGTGGACAGCAGGTCGCCGACCGAACGGCGGTCGTACTCCTTCATGCGCAGCCGCAGTAGCCTGCGCACCAGCGTCAGTCGCAGTCCCAGAACCATTCGTTCCCCCGAACGTTCCAGGATGAACAACTGGATTCCGGACAGCGCGGCGCCGCCCAGTACCAGGGCGACGAGAAGCAGAATGGGCCGCAGCAGACCCCCGTCCTGACCAACCCGCTCCAGCACCTCACGTGCGGCCAGCGGCTGGGCCAGCGCAGCGCCCGAACCGAACAAACCCAGGCCGACACCGGCGACGAGTGTCTTCCGATAGGGCCGGGCAAACGTCAGCAGTGCCTTCAAACCGGCGGTGTCGAACTGTTCCTTCGCGGTGCTCGGCTGCTCTTCTGCTCCCGTCCCGACCGGACGTTCCTCGGCCATCCGTACGTCACCCATCGTGTTCCCTCCGCCAGCCCTCGTTCGTCAGCTCGCCAGGACAGTGCGGGCGGTAACGCGTGGTGATGGCCATTTTCGCTGCCGCCGTACGCCGCTGTTTCGGATCACGCTAGCCTGCCTGAGCCACCGTGCCGGTGCGGCGAACCGAGCTCGGAAGGCGTCGACTGCGGGCCCCACCTTGGAGTCGGCCCAGCACCACCGCCGACCGTTCGTCAGTGTGGATATTGCAAGTTACTGCTTCCAGGAGTACCTGGATCGTTGTCGGGTTTTGGACAGCTATCGATCGTGATTGCGGGTTGCTTCATTGATTGGTGCTCTGGTTGTGTAGCCGGCTCAGAGCGTGCCACCGTGAGTGAGGAGCCGAGCGCATGGTAGCGGCACACGAGACGACGCTGCGGGAGTTGCTGGAGGGCGCGAAGCAGTATCGGGTACCGCTGTACCAGCGGACGTACTCGTGGACGGACTCTCAGCTCGTCCGCCTGTGGGAGGACATCCGAAAGCTGGCCGAGGAGCGGATCGAGGATCCGAGCATGACGCACTTCATCGGCTCGCTGGTGCTCGCGCCCAGCCCGACGAACGGACCGGCGGGCGTCTCCGAGTTTCTGGTGGTAGACGGTCAGCAGCGACTTACCACCCTGTCCATCCTGCTCTGCGCCCTTCGGGATCACCGGGCCCAGCACGAGGACCCGGGCCACCGGGACCGGATCGACCAGGAATACCTGATCAACAAGTGGAAGCCCACGCACCGGTTGAAGGTCGTCCCGACACAGGCCGATCGGCCCGCGTACGAGGCGTGCCTGGACGCCACTCCCCAGGCCGGCGGAAGTGATCGGGTCGGTGCGGCCTACCGGTTCTTCGTGGCCCAACTCGCCGCCGTGGACGACCCGGACGACCCGTTGGACATCCAGCGTCTCGAGGACGCGGTCATCTCGGGGATGGCACTGGTTTCGGTCGTCGCGCAGGCCGGCGACAACGTCTACCGGATCTTTGAGTCGCTGAACAACACCGGGCTCAAGCTCACCCAGGCCGACCTGCTTCGCAACTATCTCTTCATGCGGCTGCCGAACCGCGGTGCGGAGGTCTACGGCTCGCTGTGGTTCCCGCTTCAGCAGCAGCTGGACCCCGGGGAGCTTGAGCAGTTGTTCTGGCTCGACCTGGTGCACCGAGACCCCGGGGTCAAGCAGACCGACACCTACACCGGACAGCAGACGCGGCTGAACGGCTTGCACACCGAGGCGGAGATCGAGGCCGAGGTGCGTCGGTTCTGCCGGCTCGGTGCCCTCCTGCGGATCATCCTGCACCCCGAGGAGGAAGACGATCCGGAGGTACGGCGGCGGCTGGCCCGGCTCAACGAGTGGGATACGACCACCGTGTACCCGCTGCTGTTGCACTTGTTGGACAGCCGCGAGCAGGGCACGGCCACCTCTGAGCAGGTCGCGTCGGCGATGCGATACGTGGAGAGCTTCTTCGTCCGGCGCCTGCTGATCGGCCGGGCGACCGCGAACATCAACCGAATTCTGCTTCGCGTCGTGACCGACATGCGCGGAGACCTGCCGGTTGACGAGGCGCTGCGGGCATACCTGTCGGTCGGCCGGAAGTACTACGCCACCGATGTCAGCGTTCGGGAGGCGGTGCGGTCCATCCCGTTCTATCTCAACGGCCGTGCCAGCCAGCGCAAGCTTGTGCTCCGGTGGCTGGAGGAGTCGTACGGCAGCAAGGAGCCGGTGGCGCCGGACTCGCTGACCATCGAGCACGTCATGCCGCAGAGCCCCACCACGGAGTGGCGACGGACGCTGAGCGAGGATCTGCAGGGCGAGGAGACCTTCGCCGAGGTGCACGAGGCTCTGGTTCACACGCTGGGGAACCTCACCCTCACTGGCTACAACGCCGAGCTGAGCAACAGCTCCTTCCTGGTCAAGCGGGCACAACTGGGCAAGAGCGGGATTCTGCTCAACGGGGAGATCGCCGCGCAGAAGCGCTGGGGTCGCCCCGAGATCTACGCCCGTGCCGATGCCCTCGCCGAATGGGTCATCACCCACTGGCCGGGGCCCACCGAGGAGGCGGGCAACCGCTCCGAGGTGCCCTGGGACGTCATGAACAAGGCGCTCGCCGCGCTACCCGCCGGCTCCTGGACGGCGTACGGCGATGTTGCCGCGCTGATCGGCAGCCACCCGGTGCCGGTCGGCATCCGGCTGGCCAACCATCCGGCTCCGAACGCGCACCGGGTGCTTCAGGCGGAAGGTGTGGTGTCGCCCAGCTTCCGGTGGCTCGACCCCGTTCGAACGGACGATCCGTGCGACCTGCTGCGCGCCGAGGGGATCGAGTTCGACAGGTACGGGCGGGCCAGCCAGGCGCAGCGCTTCGGCGTCGAGGAGCTGGCCCAGCTCGCCGGTCTGCCACAGCAGGATGTGTCGCGGAAGTTTCTCCGTCCACGGTCCCGCCGTAGGGACGAGCTCGATGACCGGTTCGTCGAGCAACTGACCGACCTGCAGGATGCGCGGGTTGTGGCCGGAACGCTGGGTGTAGTTGAGGCCTGGGTCAAGCTGGGTGGCAGAGCACTCTACGGCTCGGCCGGCGAGACCTCGTGCTTGCTCGTGGCCCGCGGTAAGGACCACGAGCTCGGCAATATCTGGCCCGCGGCGATCTACCCCAGTGGGAAGTTCGAGATCGTCTATCAGCATATGAGCACGAGGACGCCCTTCGACGACATCGCGCTTCGCGAGGAGTTCCGCCAGCGGTTGAACAAGCTGCCGGGTGTAAGGATCGCCGCCGCGAAGCTCGCCCTCCGCCCCGGTTTCCCCCTGGAGGTCCTCGCGGACGCCGCGGCCCGCGAGGCGTTGATCGCGCATCTCGGCTGGTTCTACCGGCGGGCGATGCAACCCGGCACCTGACCACGCCACCGCCGTGGGGTGAATAGCCTTCCCGACGAAAAGTCAGGGCGGCGGCCCTTCCCGGCCAGCCTAAGGATCTCGTTACAGCGCGCGCGCAAAAGCGAACCGTTCGGGGGTCCTACTGCGGGGAGCCGCCGATCTGCCTACCCGCCCGACAGGTACCGCTCGATGCGGTTCGGCTCCGGTGGACCGGCGTAGCCGATGTGCCGGTCCGGCCGGATCACGAAGGCCGCGGCACCGGCGTCGTACAGCTTCTGGGCGCTACGGCCCCGGTCGAGGAGGACCGGAACCGGGGCACGTACGGTCTGGGTCGCCTGCCAGGCGGGGGTCAGGAGCCGCAGTTCCACTGTGCGGGGCCAGCGGCGGGCCAGCGTGTCGACCAGCCGGTTGATCTGTGTGGTCAGGGCCGGGTCTGGCGTCGGCACGGCCAGCAGGAGGGTGTGGCGGTCGGCGGCGAGTTGGTCGTGCAGGCGCTGTGGCTGGTGGCTGATCCCGTCGAAGAGCGTCGGGTCGGGCAGGCGGTCCCCACCGTGCAGACCGCCCTTGCGGCCGGTCACCCCGGCGGTTCCGCGGTAGCTGTGTGCGAGTTGGGACAGTCGGTGGGCGAGCAGTTGGCGGGCCGGCATGCTGGCCTGTAGCCCGGACAGCACCAGGTCGCGTAGGTGCCGGCGCGGGTCGCCCCGCAACAGCATCGCCGCTGCGCCGAGGTGGGTGAAGCGGACGACCTGTCGTCCGATCCGATGCCGTTCGGCCTGGTAGCTGTCGAGTAGCGTGGTCGGGGCCCAGCCGGCGATCACCGCGGCGAGTTTCCAGCCCAGGTTGATCGCGTCGGCGACGCCGAGGTTGAGCCCTTGGCCGCCGAACGGGGTGTGGACATGCGCTGCGTCGCCGGCCAGGAAGACTCGACCGGCGCGGTAGCTGGCCGCCTGCTGGCGGGCCAGGTTGAAGGTAGCGCGGCGGATTTGGTCAGCTCCAGCGGGGAGGCGTGCTTGTCGATGACTCGGGTGTCGACACCGAGTCGGGTCAGTTGGGCGGCGAGGACCAGGCCGGTGGGGCCGGCCCCGACGATCAGTACCTGCGGGTGTGGCATGTCGTGCGCCTCTCTACCGATGCCCAAGGACTAATAAAAGTGAGCGCTCGCTCTTTTTTAGCGTGCACCCGCCCGCCGGGCGCCGTCAAGAGCGAGCGCTCGCTTTACGATGAGGGGATGCCGAGAGTCTCCGAAGACCACCGTGCTGCCCGCCGCCGGCAGATCCTGTCGGCCGCCGCCACCCGCTTCGCCCGCGACGGTTTCCACCGCACCTCCATGCAGGACGTGGTGGATGAGTCCGGCCTGTCGTTCGGTGCCGTCTACCGCTACTTCCGCACCAAGAACGACATCGTCATGGCGATCTCCCTGGAGGCGATCAGCGTGATCGAGACGGTGGTCCGCGACGGTGTCCGGGCCGGTCGTCCCGTCGCCGACCTGCTGGCTACGCTGCCAGGCGCGCTGCTCGACCTCGAACAGATCGACGAGCGGATGCGGCTGGCGGTGCAGGCGTGGGGGGAGGCGCTCCGCGATCCAGCCCTTGCCCAGCGGATGCAGGAAGGGCTACGGCGGGCCCGCGCCGCGCTTCGGGAGAGCATCGAGGTCACCTGCGCCGACAGTGGCGCCCACATCGACGCGGACGCCGCGGCGCAGGTCCTGATCTCAATCATCCAAGGCTTCATCTTGCAGCGGTCCTGGGACCCCCGCCTCGACGCCGACTCGTACGGCCAGGCGGCCCAAGCGCTGATCAGCGGCAGGCTCGGCGGCGCGGTGACGGGGCGGCGTTGAGGTTGAGCGATCGCTGACTTGGCGCCGTGTCGCCAGAGTGTCTCTCTCATCGCGAGACGCACGCCAACCTCGCCCAAGCCACTGAGGAGCATCTGCGGTAACAGCCTTGACCTGATTGCCATATCTGAGGAAAGGGTCGTTAGAGGATGTCAGACTCGCTCTTCGCTGAGTCCGTTCATCGTGCTGGTGGCCGTGACCCCCTGGGAGCGATTTAACTACGACCTGTACGCCATCCCGCTCACGCCATACCTCGCTCCAGGCTTCCTGGTATCTGCGGGGTCCCCACCGGATGCACCGGTACCGCCGCGCAAGGTTGATTCGAGATCGACATGTCGGTTGCTGGACTGCCGGAGATCAATGCCCGGTATCGGCAATAAGGGCGCGAAGCTGATCCGTCCTGGTGCGGCGTGCGGCGTGCGGCGTCGGCGGCGCGCAGGCCGCTCAGGCGGAGGGGACGGTGTCTGCACCTGCTAATCCGACACTCGCCCGCGCTGAAGAGCGTGCGCTGGAACGGGTTGCTATGGGCCTCGGAATTTATCCGAAGGTCGTCGGTCGCCGGCCGAAGGTGCAGAACGGGCAGGCCCGAGGGGGCGCGGCCAGCATCGTGCAGCTTATCGACTGCTCGCTGGCTGCCGTCGCCAGTGAGCAGGGCTGCAGTGGCGGTGACCGGAGGCTGTCGGCAGCCGGGTTTGACGGTAAGCCGGAACGGGGTCGATACGCCGGGGGTGGACCTGTGACGGGGCGATCTGCACCGGGTGTGACACTCCGCCCTACGCGCCTACGTCGCCGGCCACCCTCGCTGGTCGGGCAGTATCGATGGCGGGGGCTGGCTCGGTGGCGGATGGCGCTCGACGGGTTGTGCCTGGTGAGGCTGTTCTGCCCCGGCGGGTTCTGGGGCGGGAGTGGGCAGCCGCACCGGATGGGTCGGCCGAGGTGACCTGCCGGTGTGTGGACTGGCCTGGTGGGCGGAGAGTGGCGCCGAACAGACCTTCCCGTTAGCCAGGAATTCGGTTAACGTGAATGCGCGGTTGGTGGGGCGCAGCAGATCGTTCCCGCCGGCTTGTTTGTGGTCTTCCCAGTAATGCCGGGCTGTCTGCGTTGAGCCCGGTGACGCGCCACTGTCGGAGCTCTGAAATCTCTTAACAGGCTGGGCGGCCGGTTCCCCTGATAGCAGCAGCGGCGACCGCCGCCACTGAATATTGGAGGATCGGGTGCGGGAGTCGACATCGCCGCCGCTATACGTGGTGCCGGAGAAGGGCGGGCTCGCTGACCTCGTCGCGGGCAACGCGGCCGAGGAGCCGGATGCGCCGGTGTTCCACCGCAAGGTCGGGGACCGTTGGGAGCCGGTCAGCGCCGCGACATTCTTCACCGAGGTCACCGATCTGGCCCGTGGGCTGATTGCCAAGGGGGTCGAGCACGGGGACCGCGTCGGCCTGCTCTCCAGTAATCGATACGAGTGGTCACTCATGGACTTCGCCCTCTGGACGATCGGTGCGTCGCCCGTCCCGATCTATCTGACCTCCTCAACCGAGCAGATCGAATGGATTCTCGGCGACTCAGGTTCGGTGGCGGTCGTGGTGGAAAACGCGACGCACGAGGAGGTGGTTCAGGGATTGCGGGGTAAGCTCCCCGCCCTGCAGCATGTCTGGCAGCTCGACGACGGGGCGGTGGAGGAACTCCGGGGCGCGGGTGCCGTGGTCGAGCCAACTGTGGTGGAGGAGCGTCGGAAGGCGGTACACCCGGGGGACACTGCCACGATCATCTACACCTCGGGCACCACCGGGATGCCCAAGGGCTGCACCCTCAGCCACACCAACCTGCTCGCCGGCTCCGGCAATTCGGTCGCCCTGCTCCGCACCATGTTCGGGCCGGTGGGCGACCTTCCCGCCTCGACTCTGCTCTTTCTGCCCCTTGCCCACGTCTTCGGCCGGATGGTGCAGGTCGGTGCCACAGTGGCGCGGACGCCCCTGGCACACTGCTCCGATGTGAAGCAGGTTCCGGCGGAACTGGCCAGCTACAAGCCGACCTTCCTACTCTCGGTTCCGTACGTGTTGGAGAAGGCGTATAACAGCGCCCGACGCAAGGCGTACGAGGGCGGCAAGGGCAAGATTTTCGACCGCGCGGCAGCGACGGCGATCGCCTACTCAGAGGCGCAGAAGCCCGGTCTGGGCCTGCGCCTTCGCCATGCTCTCTTCGATCGACTGGTGTACAGCAAGTTCCGTGCCGCGCTGGGTGGGAACCTGCGCTATGTCATCTCCGGGGGTGCGGCGTTGGGGGAGCGTCTCACGCACTTCTACCGGGGCTGCGGCATCACGGTGTTCGAGGGTTACGGCCTCACCGAAACCAGCGCGGCGGTCACGGTCAACTCGCTGGAGTCCTTCCGGCCGGGGACGGTGGGCCGGGTCGTGCCGAGCGTGCAGATGCGCATCGGTGACGACGGCGAGGTGCAGTGCACCGGCGACCCGGTGTTCGCGGGCTACTGGAACAACGAGGCGGCCAATGTCGAGGCATTCACCGAGGACGGCTGGTTCCGCACCGGCGACATCGGAGAGTTCGACGACCACGGTCACCTGCGGATCACGGGCCGGAAAAAGGAGATCCTGGTAACCAGCGGGGGCAAGAACGTGTCCCCCGTCCTGATCGAGGATCGCATCGCCTCCTCCCCGCTGGTCGCTCAGGCGCTCGTGGTGGGGGACGGGCAGAAGTACATCGCCGCGCTCATCACCATCGACTCGGAGTACCTGGAGCACTGGAAGACCAGCGCGGGAAAGCCGGCCGAGGCCACCTCCGCGGAACTGGCCAACGACCCTGACCTCCTGCAGGAGTTGCAACGCGCCGTGGACGCGGGCAACGCGGCGGTGTCCACGGCCGAGGCGGTACGACGTTTCCGCGTACTCCCCAGCGAGTTCACCGTGGAGTCCGGCCACCTGACGCCGTCGCTGAAGATGCGTCGCAAGGTGATCATGGCGGACTTCGCCGACGAGGTGGCTGAGCTGTACGACTGATCCACCCCTGGCCGTACCCGGAAGGCCCTGCGCGTGCCACGTCACGCGTCAGGGCCTTTCGGTGTTCGTGCTCCCGGTGGCGAGCCTCGGGGTGCGGTCACGATCCGCCTCGTCACCAGTAACGAGCGGCTACACCAGCCACCCAGCCCGTTTCCGATCAGCCTGAGCCGGGCGCGGCCGAGTAGCGGGGCGCGGTGCGACCCGGCGGGGCGGCGGGTAGCGAGGCAGCGCCGGCAAAATGAATGGGGTGATGGTTCCGCGACCGCCGGCCCGGTACGGCTACCGCAGCCTCGGGGCCGAGTCCGGCTTCCGGCTCCGGTTGGCGGGCGCCGCCGCGAGCAAGCTGCAAGCCGGCATGTTCTCCTTCGCGCTGCTCTACGCGGTCTCCGCCGGTCGCTCCTATGGCGTCGCCGCGCTGGTCGTCGCGGTCGCCGCGCTCGGCGGTATCGCGGCGCCCTTCCGTGGGCGGCTGCTCGACCGGTTCGGCGACCGGCGGGTCCTGTGGCCCATCCTGGCCGTGCATGTGGTCTCTGTGGCGGCACTGTCGGTCAACGAAGGGCTGCACGGGCCGGTGCTGGCCACCTTTGGGCCGGCGCTGGTGGCGAACGTGTCGATGCCTCCGGTCGGGGTGCTGTCGCGGGTCATGTGGCGCAGGATGTCTCAGCCGGAGAATCTGCGGAGCGCGTTGGCGCTTGACGCGGTGCTCACGGATCTCGCCTTCGTCCTCGGACCCGCCCTGGTTGGTCTGCTGACCGAAACTGTGTCGCCGATGGCCGGATTGGTGGTTTCCAGCAGCTCGAGCGCGCTGGCGACGGTCCTGCTCCGGCGGGCGCAGGCCGGCCGGGAACCAGCCCGGAGATCCAGCCGGGATCCGGTCGGGGGCACCCGCCGGGCGTCGTTGGGGGGCACCCGCCGGGCGTCGGTAGCGGGCACCCTTCGGGAGCCGGCTGCGGGGGATGCCGGCCAGGAATCGGAACGGGGCGCCGGCGGCGCGCGACACTGGTTCGGGCCGCTTGTGCTGGGGCCCCTGCGCTGGCTGCTGCTCGTCGCCTGCCTCTTCTCCGCAGCGTTGCACGCCGTGCAGATCGCGCTCCCCGCAGTGGCTGGTCGATCGGCTGGCGCCGCTCTGGTCAGCCTCCTGTCGGTGGGCAGCATCGTCGGTGGCCTGGCCGTTGGGGCGCTGCGTAGCAGGTGGGTACCGTGCCTGCCTGTCCTGCTCCTGGGGCTTGCCCTCGCGTGTGTGGCCCTGGCGGTGGTCGGTCGACTGCCGCTGGGGCTGTTGATGGCTGGGTGCCTCCTGGTCGGTCTCTTCATCGGGCCCACCTTCGTTGCCCTGTACAGCGGTGCGGGTGATCTGGCGCCCCCGGGCACGGAGGCGGAGACGCAGTCCTGGACTGGGGCTGCCATTCAGCTCGGCGCCGCCATCGGCGCTGCGGCCGGCGCTGCCGCAATCGAGGGCTGGGCGCCGCTGGCCGCGGTCGGGGTGGCGGCGGTGCTGGCGCTGTCCGGGGTTGGGCCGGGCCTTCGGGCGGCCCGCTCGCCGCGGCACCGCAGCCGACCGGAGGACCGGCGGCGCCGCAGCCAACCGGACGGCCCCAGCTGGAGTGCACCTACCGCGGAGTCGGCTGAGGCCGGTCGTCGTTCCCTCGGCCGAGGCCGGCGGTCTTTCCACGGTGACCAACAACCTCGGCGTACCGCTGGGCGTTGATCCTGGCGGTAGAGGTGTTTCTGCCCGCATTGAGGGATAGGCAACTAGGAGTAGCAGCTGTCCTTCGTGCGGTACTTCACTGCGCGGAGGCGTACGCGATGCAGGGTTTCGGTCAGCGGCTGGGTAGGGGCGCCGGAGGGCGCCGGGCGGGACGTGCCGTCGTCGGATGGTTCGCCCTCGCGCTGGCGGTGACGGTAACGCAGTCGATCGGGATAGCACCCGTGTTGGCCCAGCACCAGCCCGGATCGACCGCTGTGTCGGAGTTCCTCCTGGCCTGGGGGAAGAACGACAATGGGCAGTTTGGTAACGGGAGCACCGTCGGGAGTAGCGAGCCGATCGCGGTGGGCCTGCCGCTGGGCGCCACGGTCACTGCTGTCGCCGCTGGTAAGTTTCACAGTCTGGCGTTGACCTCGGCCGGCACGGTCCTGGCCTGGGGCGCCAACCACTTTGGCCAGCTCGGGGACGGAACCCTGATCGACCGTAGTGCGCCCGTCGAGGTGATCCTGCCGTCCGGCACCACCGTCACCGCCGTCGCCGCCGGGGGCGTCCACAGCATGGCGTTGACCTCGGCCGGCACCGTCCTGGCCTGGGGTGGCAACGGCTTCGGTCAGCTCGGGGACGGGAGCACGACCCGGCGCACCACGCCCGTCGAGGCGATCATGCCGTCGGGTGTGACGGTCACCGCTGTCGCCGCCGCCGAAAGCCACAGCCTGGCGGTGACCTCCGCTGGCACCGCGTTCGGCTGGGGGCTGAACAACCTCGGCCAGCTGGGCGACGGGAGTAATCTTGATCGGAGTACGCCGGCCGGTGTCGCCCTGCCCCTCGGCACCGAGGTCACTGCCATCGCGGCCGGCCGCCTCCACAGCCTGGCGGTCACCTCCACCGGCACCGCCCTTGCCTGGGGGTACAACAATTCCGGGCAACTCGGGGACGGGACCACCACCAACCGGAGCGCGCCGGTTGACGTCGCTCTGCCCCTCGGCACCGACGTTGCCGCCGTGGTGGCCGGCCGCATCCACAGTGCCCTCCTGACCTCGGCCGGCACTGTTCTCGCCTGGGGGGACAACAGCGCCGGGCAACTCGGAAACGGAAGCAACAGCAGCAGCAGTGAGCCCCTCGATGTCAGCCTGCCCACGGGCGCCACGTTCACCACCATCGCCTCCCGGGACAGCGACCACACCCTGGTGATAGCCACCGACGGCACCGCGCTCGCCTGGGGGAGCAATGTCTTTGGCCAGCTCGGGGATGGCACCATCAACGACTCCAGCACACCGGTGGCCGTCGCCCTGCCCTCCGGGATCACCCTGACCACCACCGCCGTCGGCAACGACCACAGCCTGGCCCTGCCGGTTCAGCAAGGAAGCTCCGCCACGACCTTGCAGGTCTCGCCGCCGGAACCGACCGCGGATCAGGATGTCACGCTCACCGCCACCGTCACCTGCGACCTGGGAAGCCCGACCGGCAGCGTCACCTTCCGCAACGACAACGTCGACCTCGCCACCGTGCCGCTGGACAGCGCCAACACCGCCACCCACACCACCCGGCTCCCTGCCGGCGCCAACACCATCACCGCCGACTACACCAGCACCAGCACCGTCTGCCCCAACAACCAGGCCGAAGCCGTCCCGGTCACCGTCACCGATCCGACCGACCCCACCGATCCGACCGATCCGACCGATCCCGACCTACCCATCACCGGGGCCAGCCTGCCCAGCCTGCTCGGCGCCGCCACCCTGCTCATCAGCGCCGGCGTCAGCTTCATCCTTCTCACCCGCCGACACCGGTCGACCCACCACTGAGGCAACCGGGTAGCGGTGTCGGGCACCATTGCCGACCATGGACCTTCTCGTCGTAGGCGGTAGTGGACTGCTGGGCCGCGAGCTCGTTCGCCAGGCGCGGCGGACCGGCCGTCAGGTGGCGGCGACCTTCCACCGTCAGGTGGCGCCGGTAGCGGATGTGACCTGGCGGAAGCTCGACATCCGACGCCGCGACGAGGTCGCCGCCCTGGTGCACCAGCTTCGACCCGTTGCGATCATCAATGCGGCCTACCACCAGGACGACTGGGTCACCACCGCCGACGGCGGCATGAACGTGGCTGCCGCCGCGGCCGCCGTGGTGTCCTCTTCACCGACGACCTGCGCTGCCCGATCCACGTCGCGGACCTGGCCGCGGCGCTTCTGGAGCTGGCCAATTCCGGGTATGCCGGAATCCAGCACGTGGCTGGCGCCGATGCGGTCAGCCGCTACGAACTCGGCGAGCTCATCGCCCACCGCGACGGTATCGACGACCTGGTCCTGCCCGCCGGCCGGCGGGCCGACACCACCATTCCTGGTCCGATCCGGGTCCGTCTCGACTGCACCGAGACCCAGTCCAGACTGACTACCCAGCTCCGCGGTGCCCGTACGTTTCTTGCCCCTGCTCCGCCTAACCAACGGCGCTGAACAACAGCCGGTCGCGCCACTGTCCGCGGATGCGGAGGTGGTTGTGCCGGCGCCCGACCGGCCGCATTCCGCTTTGGTCAGGACGCGAGCGGAGGCAACGTTGGCCGGGTCGCACGTCGCGCTGATTTCGCGCAGGCCGAGCTGGTCGAATCCGAACCTCATCAGGGCCTGGGTGGCCTCGGTGGCATACCCGTGCCCCCACCAGGGGCGGGCCAATACATAGCCGATCTCGGCCTGCCGGTGAGGGGGGTCGGTTTCGGCGAGTTGGATGGAGCCGATCAGGGCGCCGACCGCCGGGTTGACTATGGCGAGGGCGAATGTCGATCGTGGGGTGAGGGCGGCGTGCGCGGCCACCTCGCGTAGAAAAGCCGCGGTGTCCTGCGGAGTGTTGGGTCCCCAGTCTGTGTGGCGGACAACCTCCGGATCGCTCGCGAACTCGTGCACGGCGGCATGGTCGGTGCGGCGGAATTCTCGCAACAACAGGCGAGGCGTAGCCAGCTCCATAGCGGCACATGCTTTCACCTTGTTCGGCGGCGGGTGAGCTGGTTTGCCCGGCGGAGCATCGGCAGGTCCCGGCGGAGCATCGGCAGGTCTTCGCGCGCGCCGGGATGCGCCAGCTGACACTCCGTTCGGCGGATCGGTTCATGTCCTGGCATGGGCGTTTCTACCCATGAATCCAGGAATAAGTAGCTAATAATGGCATCTGTCTTATTGGCAGAGGATTATCTGCTCGGAGGTGGATGCGATGCAGGGATTCTGCCAGCGGCGTGGCCGGGGTGGTGGAGCGAAGCGGGTACGACGTGTGGTCGCCGGTTGGTTCTCCCTCGCGCTGGCAGTGGCGTTCTCGCCGGTGGTCGGCGGACCGTCCGCGTCGGCGCAGCACCAACCCCAATCGACCTCCGCCAGCTCGGACGCGATCCTCGCCTGGGGTGGGAACGCCGGGGGGCAGTTGGGCGACGGGAGCACGGACAACAGCAGTGAGCCGCTGGCGGTGCGCCTGCCCGCGGACACCACGGTCGCCGCCGTCGCCGCCGGTGAGCGCCACAGTCTGGCACTGACCTCGGCGGGCACCATCCTTGCCTGGGGCAGCAACTACGAAGGCCAACTCGGTAACGGGACCACCGTGCGCAGCGGCGAGCCCGTCCCGGTGCGCCTGCCCGCGGGTGTCCGGGCCGTCGCCGTCGCCGTCGGCGCCAACCACAGCGTGGCGTTGACCTCCACCGGCTCCCTCCTCGCCTGGGGCGCCAACAACTCCGGCCAACTCGGCAACGGAACGATCACCAGCAGCAGTACGCCCGTCGCGGTACGACTGCCATCAGGGACCGTGGTTGCCGCCATCGGCGCGGGCCGCGACCACAATCTGGTCCTGACCGCGACCGGGTCGGCGGCCCTGCTCGCCTGGGGGGCGAACAGCGAAGGCCAGCTGGGCGACGGAACCAGGTTCGGCCGCAGCACCCCGGTCGCCGTTCAGCTGCCACCCGGTCCCACGGTCACCGCCATCGCTGGCGGAGGCGACCACAGCCTGGCGTTGGCTGCCGACGGCACCGCCCTGGCCTGGGGCAGCAACTCTCGCGGCCAACTCGGCAACGGCACCACCACGGACAGCCTCGTACCCGTCAGCACCGCCCTGTCGGCCGGCACCGAAGCCACCGCCGTCGCCGCCGGCCGTACGCACAGTGCGGTGCTGACCGCAGATGGAGCGGCCCTCGCCTGGGGCGGCAACCAGCGGGGGCAGTTGGGTAATGGCTCCACCTCCGACAGCAGCGAACCGGTCTCGGTCAGTCTTCCGGCCGGCGCCCAGCTCACCTCTATCGCCAGTCGGGACAGCGACCACACCGTGGCGATAGCCAGTGACGGCGCCGCCCTGGCCTGGGGCGTCAACTCGCAGGGGCACCTGGGGGACGGGACCACCTCCGACAGCGCCACCCCCGTGGCGGTCAACCTGCCCACCGGCACCACGCTGGACATGATCGCCGTCGGCAACGACCACAATCTGGCCCTGCCCACACTCCAGGCGGCCTCGGCCACGGCGCTGCAGGTCTCGCCGCCGGAACCGACCGCGGATCAGGACGTCACGCTCACCGCCACGATCACCTGCAACGCCGGAGACCCCACCGGCAGCGTCACCTTCCGCAGCAACGACACCGACCTTGCCACCGTGCCGCTGGACAGCGCCAACACCGCCACCCACACCACGGTGCTTCCCGCCGGCACCAACACCCTCACCGCCGACTACACCAGTACCGACACCGTCTGCCCCAACAGTCAGTCCGAAGCCACCACCGTCACCGTCGCCGAAGCCGCCGAACTGCCCACCACCGGACCTCACCTGCCCACCCTGCTCGCCGCGGCAGCCCTGCTCCTCCTCGGTGGCGTCGCCCTCATCCACCTCACCCGTCGGCGCCGGCCAGGTCACCGGTACTGACGCCCCGGCCTTCCGGTGCGGTGGGGCCGCGGGCGTTCGGTCGGGACCGCGCACCAGCGCTTGGCCGACCTGGTTCATCCGCTGCTCCCGGTGGTGCGGAAACCTCGGGGGAGGTGGGTTTACCGGTGGCCTCGCCCGGGTACCCCCGCCCGAGAATTGCCTCAAGTCGGCGAGAACCGGACGGTGAGCGTGGTGGGGGGAGTAGGGAAGCGGCGGGCCAGACGGCGGCGGGAGCGGCGGCCGTGAGTGAGGTCCTGCTGCCCCAACCGGTCGTGCGCGCACCCGGACCGGCGCTGGAGGTCGACCTGGCCGCACTCGTCGCCGACCTCCGGGCGGAGGTGGACGGCGAGGTCCGGTTCGATGCCGGCTCCCGGGCCGCCTACTCCACCGACTCCTCCAACTACCGGCAGGTGCCGCTCGGGGTGGTGCTGCCCCGGACGATCGAGGCGGGGGTGGCGGCGGTCGCGGTGTGCCGTCGGCACCGGGCGCCGCTGGTCTCCCGAGGCGGTGGCACCAGCCTGGCGGGACAGTGCACCAACACCGCCGTCGTGCTGGACTGGTCGAAGTACTGCCACCTCCTGCTGGAGGTAGATCCGCAGGCGCGGACCTGCCTGGTGGAGCCCGGCATCGTCCTGGACTCACTCAACGCCCAACTCGCGCCGACCGGGCTGGAATACGGTCCCCGCCCGTCCACCCACAGCCGCTGCACCCTGGGCGGCATGCTCGGCAACAACTCCTGCGGCGCCACCGCCCAGCGGACCGGCAAGGTGGTCGACAACATCGTCGAGTTGGAGGTACTGCTCTACGACGGGACCCGGATCTGGGTCGGGGAGACCAGCGACGAGCAGTACGCCGAGATCCAGCTCCGTGGTGGCCGACCGGCCGAGATCTACCGGCAGCTGCGGGCGCTGCGCGAGGAGTACCTAGCCGACATCCGAACCCGCTACCCGCACATTCCGCGCCGGGTCTCCGGGTACAACCTCGACAGCCTCCTGCCGGAGAAGGGTTTCCACGTCGCGCAGGCCCTGGTCGGCTCCGAGGGCACGCTGGTCACCATTCTCCGGGCGCGGTTGCGGCTGGTGCCCGTGGTGAAGGCGTCCGCTCTCGTCTTTGTCAACTATCCGGACATCGCCGCGGCGGGTGACGATGTCATGCGGGTACTGGCGCACCAACCGGTCACGCTGGAGGGGATCGACCATCGGCTGGTCGCGGACGAGCGGCGCAAACGCGAGCGGCCCGCGGGGCTTCGGGAGATCCCCGAGGGCGGCGCCTGGTTGATGATCCAGATGGGCGGGGACACGCCAGGACAGGCCCGTGCCGCCGCCAACCAATTGATCGCCGCGGTCCGTGCGGGCGGTGCGGGCACCGTGCACGAATTCAACGACCCGGCCCACGAGCGGCAGATGTGGCAGGTCCGGGAGTCGTCCCTGGGAGCGACCGCACAGGTACGTGGCTCCGAGCGCACCTGGCCGGGCTGGGAGGATTCGGCCGTCGCCCCGGAGCGGCTCGGCGACTACCTGCGGGACCTGCGACAGCTCCTCGAGGAGTACGGCCTGGACCAGGCGTCGCTGTACGGCCACTTCGGGCAGGGGTGCGTGCACACGCGCATTCCGTTCGAGCTGAACACCCCCGACGGGGTGGGGCGGTTCCGATCGTTCCTGGAACGGGCGGCCGACCTCGTCACCTCCTACGGCGGATCCCTCTCCGGTGAGCACGGGGACGGTCAGGCCCGGGGCGAACTGCTGCCGAGGATGTACGGTGGCCGGCTGATGCGGGCGTTCGGCCAGCTCAAGGCGATCTTCGACCCGGACGACCGGATGAATCCGGGAAAGACCGTGTCGCCCTACCCGCTCGACAGCCACCTGCGGTTGGGCGTCGACTATGACCACGGCCCGGTGCGGACCACCTTCGCCTACCCCAACGACGAGGGTAGCTTCGCCAACGCCGTGCTTCGCTGCGTCGGGGTGGGCCAGTGCCGCCGGCACGACGGTGCGGTGATGTGCCCCTCCTACATGGTCACGCGGGAGGAGGAGCACTCCACGCGGGGTCGCTCCCGGTTGCTCTTCGAGATGCTCGACGGCGGCGCCCGGGGCGGCAGCATCGACGACGGGTGGCGCTCCACCGCCGTCCGCGACGCCCTCGATCTCTGTCTGGCCTGCAAGGGCTGCAAGGCGGACTGTCCGGTGAACGTGGACATGGCGACCTACAAGGCGGAGTTCCTGTCGCACCACTACGCCGGGCGCCTCCGTCCCCGTGCGCACTATTCGATGGGATGGCTGCCGGTGCTGGCGGCGGTGGCCGGAACCGTCCCGGGGGTGGTGAACGCCCTCACCCACGCGCCCGGTCTGGGCCGGCTGGCGAAGGCGGCGGGCGGCATCGACCAGCGGCGCGACATCCCGACCTTCGCTGAGGAGAGTTTCCAGCGGTGGTTCGCACACCGGACCCCGACTGGGGACGGCCACCGCGGCGAGGTGCTGCTCTGGCCGGACACCTTCACCAACCGGCTCCATCCCGGGGTGGCCCAGGCCGCAGTGGAGGTGCTGGAGTCAGCGGGATGGCGGGTCCGGGTGCCGGAGGGGCCGGTGTGCTGCGGGCTGACCTGGCTCTCCACCGGTCAACTCGGCGTCGCCAAGCGGGTGCTGCGGCGTACGGTCGCTGCCCTTCGGCCCCACCTGCGGGCGGGTACCCGGGTGGTTGGTCTGGAACCGAGCTGTACGGCGGTCTTCCGTAGCGACGCCTACGAGCTCTTCCCGGACGACGAGGATGTCATCCGTCTCCGCCAGCAGACGGTCACCCTGGCCGAGCTCCTGCATGAGCACAGCCCCGGCTGGCAGCCGCCGCGGCTGCCGGCGCACGCGCTGATCCAGACCCACTGCCACCAGCACGCCGTCCTGGGTACCGCCGCCGACCAGGCGGTGCTCACCGACGCCGGGGTGCGGGCCGACTTTCTCGATTCGGGCTGCTGCGGCCTCGCCGGAAACTTCGGCTTCGAGCAGGGGCACTACGAGGTCTCCGAGGCCTGCGCCGAACGGGTACTCCTACCGGCCGTTCGGGACGCCAACGACACCGATGTGATCCTCGCCGACGGGTTCAGCTGCCGCACCCAGGTCGAACAGAGCGCGTCCGGCGGTCGCACGGCGATTCATCTGGCCGAGTTACTGCGTGCCGGGTTGCACGGTGAGTCGGTGGTGTCCCGGCCGGAACGGCGCTGGGGACGCCGGCCGCGGTCGCCGTCCCGACCGGCGCGGCTCGCCGCGGTCGGGCTGGTCGGCCTGGCCGTACTCGCGCCGGTGGTCGCCCTGGTCGAGTCGACGGTGCGGCGGTGGGGGAGGTCAAGGCCACGGCGGCTCTGGTGAGGCGGGTTCGGCATCGGATGGAGGGCGGCAACGATGGGGGCGAAACAGGCGCCTGCCCGGATCGCGGGCCGGGGGGAGCTGACGCCGACGGCGGCGGTGGGGGAGCTGACCCGGTTGGTCTGGGGCGGGCTGCTCCTGGCCGCGCCCGACCGGGTGCTGCGGGTGCTGGGCGGCGATCCGGGTTCGACCCCGTCGGCGATCCTGCGGGTGCTCGGAATCCGGCACCTGGTGCAGGCCGCGGTGCTGCTCCGGTGGCCGACGCCGGAGGCGTTCCGGCTCGGTGCGGTCGCCGACGGGCTGCACGCGCTGACCGCGGTGGCGCTCATCGCCGATCGGCGACGGCGCCGGGTCGCGTGGACTGACGCCGCCATCGCCACCGGGTGGACCATCCACGACGGTGTCGCCGCGGGTCGGGCGGGTGCCCGCGGCCGCCGTCTGGGTCACCGTGCGGCTGGACAACCGAGCTCGTCCCGTGGCGTACCTCGGTGACCTCCGTGGGGCGCACCGCGAGCGTTGGTGGTCACGGCATCAGTCGGTGCAGGGAGCGGCGTGGCCGAGGCGTACGGCGGTTTCGAGCATCAGCGCGTGTACGAAGGCCTGCGGTAGGTTGCCCCGTAGCTGCCGCTGCGCCACGTCGAGCTCCTCGGTGAAGAGTCCCGGTGGGCCGCACCCCGCCCGGTTGCGTTCGAACCACCGGTTCGCGGCGACGGCGTCACCGGCCTGCCACTCGGCGAGCGCCGCGGCGAAACCGCAGAGCAGGAAGGCCCCTTCGGCGTCCCCCAGCGGGCGGCGGTCGGGTCGAAACCGGTACAGGTAGCCGTCCTGCTGGAGTTCGTTCAGCACGGCCCGACGGGTCGCCTCGGTCCGGGGGTCGCCGTCGGGGAGCGCGCCGCGGATTCCCGGCAGCAGCAACGCCGAGTCGATGCGGGGATCGTCGTAGGCGCGCTGCCAGCGCCCGGAGGGGTGGAGAGCGTGCGCCGTGGTGTCGGCGAGAATCGTGTCGGCGAGGGAGGCCCACCGGCCGGCCAGCCCGCCCGGCGCGATCCGGGCCGCCGCGCGCAGCCCGGCCACACAGGTCAGCTTCGAGTGGGTCCACTGCCGGGCCGGGAGCTCCCACATGCCCGAGTCGGGCGACCGCCAGCGCTTCTCGATGGCCTGGGCGGCGACGGTCAGCGCCTGCCAGGAGGTGGCCTCCAGCCGTCCCCGGCCGGCGGCGGTCGCCAGGACCAGCAGCACGTCACCGTAGGCGTCCAGTTGGAACTGCCCGCCAACCCAGTTGCCGGTCCGGGCCTTGGCCCCCGGATAGCCGGGCAGGAAGGTCAGCTCCTCTTCCGACGGTACGGGGCCACCATCGATGGTGTAGGCGGGAGCGAGCCGATCGCCGTCGGCGAGGACCCGGTCGGTGAGGAACCGCACCGCGTCGTCGAGGAGCTCGTGCCGACCGATCAGGGCGGCGGCCTGTCCGGCGAACGACTGGTCGCGGATCCAGGCGTACCGGTAGTCGTAGTTGCGTCCGGCGAGCGCTCGCTCCGGCAGCCCCGTGGTCACCGCGGCGACCATCCCGCCGCCGGGCTGGGTCAGCCCGCGCAGCACCGCGTAGGCGAAGACCGCATCCCGTCCCGCGGTGCTGCGGGACAGCGGGCGCAGCACGTCCTGCCAGGACTTCTCGGTGATCCGCCACAGCTCCGCGGCGTCGGGTGGCTTCCCCTCCAGTGGCTGGGTGGCGATCTCCAGCACCAGGTCGACCTGCCCACCGGCGGGTACCCGTAGCTCGCCGTTGAGCGGCCCCTCGGCGCTGGGTTCGAGCGGGTGGCCGCAGCTGTGGCGGAGGTGCAGGCCACCGGAGCGGGCGTGCCACAGCCCCCCGTCCTGCCGTACCTGGCGGAGCGGCTCCCGACCGAAGTTCGCCCGGGGGGCGAGCCGTACCCGGACCTTCGCGTCCTGGTCCACCGCGCGCACCTGGCGTAGCAGGACCACCCGGTGGGCGTCACCGGGGAAGGCCAGGGCCTCCCGGGTTTCGATGATTCCGTCGGTGGTCACCCATCTGTTGATCCAGATCAGCGATTCGGGCTCGTACTGGCCGCCCCAGACGAAGCGCCGGCTCGTCGGGGTCACCAGGTAGCTGCCCCGGCCACCGAGGAGGCTGCTGAACAGCGGCGGGTCGGCCCACCGGGGGGCGCAGAGCCAGGCGATGTTCCCGTCCGGGCCGACCAACGCCGCCCGCTGCCCGTCGGCGAGTAGCGCGTACTCCCGGAGCACGTTCGGTGAGTCCAGGTGGGGCGCTTCGGAGCTGTTCGTCCGTTCGTTGCCGGCCACGGCAGCACCTCCCCGCCCTCCGTACCCGATCGGTGGTCCTCGACACCCCTGGGCAGCCGGCGGACCGGCTCCCACCCGTGGGCAGCCGGCGGACCGGCTCGACTAACTCGAAACGCCCCGGGTAGACAGCGTGCTGAGCCGAGTGGAACCGGAGCAGGTCAACCCGTTACGGGAGGTGGCGCGGATGGGGCACGGGCTACGGGATATTCAGGTGGCGGTGGTCACGGGCGCCAGTGGTGGGGTCGGGCGGGCCACCGTACGGCAGCTGGCGCGGCCGGGGGTCGCGATCGCCCTGTTGGCCCGCGGTCGTGCCGGTCTCGACGCCGCGGCCGAGGATGTCCGCGCCGCTGGCGGCCACGCCGTGCCGATCGAGGTCGACATGGCCGACTACCACCAGGTGGCGTCCGCCGGCCAGCGAGTCGAGGACGAACTGGGGCCGATCGACGTGTGGATCAATGTGGCCTTCAGCTCGGTCTTCGCGCCCTTCCAGCAGATTCGGCCCGAGGAGTTCCGTCGGACCACCGAGGTCGCCTACCTCGGCTACGTCTACGGCACCCGGGTGGCCCTGGACCACATGATCCCGCGGGACCGGGGTGCCATCGTGCAGGTCGGGTCGGCGCTGGCGTACCGGGGAATTCCCCTGCAGGCCGCCTACTGTGGGGCCAAGCACGCCATCGTCGGGTTCACCGAGTCGCTCCGTTGTGAGCTGTTGCACGACAAGAGCAACGTCAAGGTCACCATGGTGCACCTACCGGCGATGAACACCCCACAGTTCTCGTGGCTGCTGTCCCGGCTGCCGCGGCACGCCCAGCCGGTGCCCCCCATCTACGAGCCGGAGGTCGCCGCCCGCTCCATCGTCGCCGCTGCCGCCCGGCCCGGCCGGCGAGCGTACTGGGTGGGTACGCCCACCGCCCTGACCATTCTGGGTAACCGGCTGGTGCCGGGGCTGCTGGATCGCTACCTGGGCCGGACGGGGTTCGACTCGCAGCAGACCGACCAGCCCGTCGGTCCGGACCAGCCGGCGAACCTGTGGCAGCCGGTGGATGGGCCCGGTGGCCACGACTTCGGCGCGCACGGCGCGTTCACCGATCGATCGCTGCGGCACAGCCCGCAGGCGTGGCTGTCTCGACACCGGATGGTGTCGGTGGCGGGGGCGGCCGGGTTGCTCTTCGGTCTGCTCGCCTGGCGTCGTACCTGATCGGCCGGCCGGGTCAGCGCCGACGGCCGTAGCCGCCGGTGGCGCTGACCCGACCGGGGCCGGTCGGGGCCCGGTTAGCGGACCGGACCGAGGCCGCGGGCGGCGAGGTAGCCCTCGTCGGTCGCCCGGTCCGGGGTCACGATCGCGGTGGGCTCGGCCTGCCGGGCCTTCACCCATTCCTGGTGGAACGCGCTTCCCGGCGCGACCTCGGCCCGCCGTGCGGGTTCCTGGAGCGGGTTGATCGGCGCCACCAGCGCTGGTCGAGCCAGGGCTGCCGCGTGGGCCGCGGTGTCGCGGGCGAACTCGGCCAGGGCGAGCGCGGCCGGCTTCGGTCGGTGGTCCACGGTGAACAGGCCCAGATCGTATTCCCGGTCCGGGAAGTCGGTGAGGCGACGATCGATGTCGTGCGAGGACCACCAGGTGACGCCCCACAGTGCCGGGTTGCTGGCCACCGTCGCCAGGGTGCGCGCGACGAATTCGCCGGCCTGCTCCGCTGGTACGTCCGGCCGGGGTACCCCGACCTCCTGCAGCCACACCGGGCGGGTCGGGTCCGGGGCGCTCGAGGCGGCGAGCTCCAGCAGGTAGTCGGCGTGTGACGTGGTGGCCGGCCCGAGCGGCCCATCGATGCGCGAGGTGCCGTTGAACACCCAGGAGTGCACTGTGGTCAGGTCGCCCAGCTCGACCGCCTCGGCGGGGTGGAAGGGGTGATCGGGGGCGTACCACGCGTCGTCGAAGACGGAGTGCAGGCGGAGCGCGTCGGGCGCCGCGGTGCGGACCACCTCCAGTAGCTCGGCCGCCCACTGGTGGGAGGCGTCCGGGGTGGTGGGGTTGGCCGGCCAGAGGTTGTTGACCTCGTTGCCGAGGGTGATGGCGAAGACGTTGGGGCGCGTCGCGACCTCGGTGCTGAGCCGTCGGACGTACTCGTTGATGCCGTCGCGTGCCGCCCGGTCGGTGAAGATGCTGCTCTGGTGCCAGGTGAGCACCCAGGAGGGCAGGAAGTCGAAGCTGGACAGATGCCCCTGGAGTAGGTCGACCGAGACCCCGAGGTCGAACTCTGCCGCTACGTCGATCAACGAGAGCAGGTCGTCGATCGGCTGTTGGCGTAGGAGCGCGCGGTTGGGTTGGATCCACGGCCAGATCGGGAAGACGCGTACGTGGTCCAGGCCGATGCTCGCCAGGTCTTCGAGGTCGCGGCGGGCCGCGTCAGCCGAGAAGTCGAGCCAGCTGTAGAACCAGCCGTCGGACGGTACGTAGTTGGCGCCGAGGCGGAACCTTCGGGTGCTCTGCGTACGGGCATTGGTGATCAAAAGGTCCTCCATGTGGATAGCCAGGTATAGATTGGGAGCTAAACCGATTTATTTACACACCACGAGTGTCGCTCGACCCGCGAGCATCGACCCGGGAGTACTAGTTGCGGGTCGGTGAGGTGCTCTCCCGCGTGATCAACCGGGGCGTCTCGGTCTTGTGGTTCTTCGTCTTCGTGGGGTTGGCCAGGACCGCCATCATGGTCTGGGCCGCCTGCACGCCGAAGCGGTAGGTGTCGCGGGACAGCGCGGTGAGGGAGGGGTGGGTGAGCTGGGCCAACACCGAGTCGTCGAAGGAGATGATCGATAACTCGTGGGGGACGGCGACCCCCATCTCCAGCGCGACGCCCAGCCCGGCGACCGCCATCAGGTCACTGTCGTAGATGATCGCCGTTGGGCGGCCGGCCCCGGCGAGCAGCTTGCGCGTGGCGGCCGCGCCCTGGGCGTCGCTGAAGTCGGTGTGCAGTGACCGGGCGCGGGGGAGCGTCAGCCGGTTGGCGGCGTCCCTGAGTGCTCGGGAACGGCGCTGGGTGTGCTGAAACTCGGGTAGCCCCGACACGTGGGCGATCCGGGTGTGGCCGAGCACGGCGAGGTACTCCACCGCCGAGAGCATCGCCGCTCGGTCGTCGGCCCAGACCGAGGAGACGCTCCCGTGCCGGCCGGGCCCGCCGACCACGACGGCCGGGATCTTGAGCTGCTCCACCACGGCGATGCGGGCGTCACGAACCTTCAGGTCGATCAGTACCAGGCCGTCCACCCGGCGTTCGGAGACCCAGCTCCGGTAGATCTCGATCTCCGCTTGGGTGTCTTCGACGATCATCAGGTGCAGCGCGATCGACTGGCTGGAGAACTCCGCCTGTAGGCCGGAGAGGAGGCGGGCGAAGAAGGGCTCTACGCCGAGGGTGCGCGCGGGGCGCGCGATCACCAGCCCGACGGCGTCGGCTCGGGCTCCGCCGAGGGCTCGCGCCGCGCTGTGCGGGCGCCAGTTGATCTCCTCAGCCACGCGGAGGATGCGTGCCCGGGTGGTCTCGCTGACGCCGGGCCGGCCGTTGAGCGCGAACGAGACGGCGCCCTTGGAGACCCCGGCCCGCCGGGCGATGTCGGCGATTGTCGGTCGCTGCATCTGGCGACGCTCTCCCTCCATGCGGCTACCGAGAAGCGACGGTCGGTAGACCGCTCTTGACACGTGATTCTAACCGGGGGGATAGTCCGTTCACTAGACCGGTTTATCATTGCCGGCGGATCGCCTGTGAGCACCGGACACGCCCGATCCGACGGGGTGGCCGGCTGACTAAAAGTTAGGGGCGGAGAGAGATGCGAACACGCTTGGCCGGGCTTGCCCTGTCGTCGGCTGTGCTGACGGCCGTCGCGGGATGCGGGCTGTCCGGCACGGACACCAGTGATGACCAGGTAGACATCACCGGTGAGGTCAAAGGCACTGTGACCCTGCAGACCTGGGCCCTGAAGCCCAAGTTCACCGACTACATGCAGGGTGTTATCGACGGGTTCGAGGAGAAGTACCCGGGAACGACCGTCAAGTGGCTGGATCAGCCCGGTGACGGCTACTCGGAGAAGGTACTCAGCCAGGCGGCCAGCAACGAGCTGCCCGACGTGACGAATCTCCCACCAGACTTCGCCCTGCCGCTGGCCAAGCAGGGACTGTTGCTCGACGTCGACCAGGCCGACGACAAGCTCCGCGAGGAGTACGTCGAGGGCGCCGTCGCCTCCTACGAGTACGCCGGTCAGACCGGGGTCCACGGCTACCCGTGGTACCTGAACACCGACGTGAACTTCTGGAACACGGAGTTGCTGGCCAAGTACGGCCTGGACGAGACCAAGCTGCCGACGACGATGGAGGAGATGGTCGACCAGGCCCGGATCCTCAAGGAGAAGTCCGACGGCGAGGTGCACCTGCTGAGCCGCAAGCCCGGCATCGAGGACCTCAAACAGGCCGGCGTCGAGCTCATCTCGGCGGACGGCACGGAGTTCATCTTCAACACCCCCGAGGCCGTGGCGGTCCTGGACCTGTACCGGGACGCCTTCGCCGAAGGGCTCCTGCCCCGCAACGTGCTCACCGACGCGTACCTCGGCAACATGGACCTGTTCAAGAAGGAGCAGGTCGCCTGGACCACCGGCGGCGGCAACTCGATCACCGACATCGCGGTGGACAACCCGTCGCTGGCCGAGAAGGTCATCGCGTCGCCGTCGATCGGCACCCCGTCGCTGTACACCCAGGGGCTGTCGGTGGCCAAGAACAGCGACAACCTGCCCGCGGCCGTCGCCCTCGCCCGTTGGGTGACCAACGCGGAGAACCAGGCAGCCTTCGCTGAGGTCGTGCCCGGCATCTTCCCGAGTACAGTTACCTCCGCTGAGGATCCGCAGTTCAGCCAGAGCGACGGCACCAACGTCGGGGACGCGAAGAAGATCGCCTTCACCTCGCTGGCTGAGGCGGAGCTGTTGAAGCCGGTCATCGTCGACCAGGCGATGGACGACTTCCTCAAGCAGCAGTTCTCCCTGGCGATCAGCGGAGAGATCACCTCCCAGCAGGCGCTGGACAAGGCAGTCGAAAAGTGCAACGAACTGCTCAACAACTGATCGGCCGAGCCGGGCCGGTCCCATGTTGACCAGCGGTGCTCGGCCGGACCGGAAGCCGGCCGGCCGAGCACCGGCGCCGCCCGCGCCACGGCGCCACCACTGCCATCACCTGTCGTTGCGCGACACCGCATCGCCACGCACCCCACCGGAAAAGCAGAGCGGGACGTAATGAAAACTCAGCGTTGGTTCACCCCCTGGCTGTTGCTCGGGCCTGCCCTCGTCTGGCTGCTGGTGTTCAACCTCTGGCCAGCGATCAACACCGTGGTCCTCGCGTTCACGAACGCCAAGCCACTCGGCGGTGGAAGCTTCACTGGAGCGGCCAACTTCGAGCGCATGCTCAACGACGATCAACTCGTCTATGCGCTGGTGAACAGCATCGTCTATATGCTGGTCTGCTTACCCCTGTTACTTTTCCTGCCGCTGCTGCTCGCGGTGCTGCTGGAGAAGAAGCTGCCGGGCATCACGTTCTTTCGCACGGCCTTCTACACCCCGGTGATCGCCTCCGCGGTGGTCGTGGCGCTGATCTGGACCTGGTTGCTGGAGGACCGCGGCCTGGTCAACGGGCTGGCCCAACAGCTCGGCTTCCTCACTGAACCGCTGCCCTTCCTCAGCGGGCGCTGGCTGCTGCTGTTCAGCGCGATCAGCCTCACCGTGTGGAAGGGGCTGGGTTACTACATGATCATCTACTTGTCGGCGTTGGGGAACGTCTCGCGTCAGCTACACGAGGCGGCTGCGGTTGACGGCGCCGGTCCGATCCGCCGGTTCTGGTCGGTCACCGTGCCCGGGGTGCGCACCACGATGTTGCTGGTCAGCGTCCTGGTCACCGTCTCCGCGCTCCGGGTCTTCACCGAGTTGTTCGTCCTCACCAACGGCACCGGTGGGCCCGGCGGCCGGACCATGTCCCTGGTCATGCTCATCCAGATGTACAGCCGGGGCTTCACCGGGCACCTCGGCTACGCCTCGGCGCTCAGCCTGTTGTTGTTCGTGATCACTGTCGGCCCCATGCTTCTCCTCCTGCGCCTGAACCGGAAGGCGGCCTAGTCATGACCCAGCTCACCACCCCACCCGCCGGCGCTCCGGCGAAGACGCCGGCCTCGTCACCGAGGCGACGGCGTCGGGGCTCGGGTTTCGGCACCATGCGGCGGCGCGAGAAGCTGCTCCGGTACGCGCTGCTGTTGCTGGCGCTGGTGGTGACCGTCGGGCCGTTCGTGTGGCAGCTGTCCACCTCCCTGAAAGGCGCCGGCGAGAACATCTACACCTCGACGCCGCAGTTCATTCCCTCCAACCCGACGTTCGACAACTACCTGCGGGTGGCCGAGACGATCCCCGTCCTGTCGTACGCGAAGAACTCGCTGATCGTGGCGGCGATGGCGGTCATCGGTAACGCCGTGGGCGCCACCCTGGCCGGGTTCGCCCTCGCCAAGCTGCACTTCCGGGGCCGGACGCTGTTTCTCGCGCTGGTGCTCGGCACCCTGGTGCTGCCCGGCGAGGTGACGATCGTCTCGCAGTACGTGACGGTCCGCAGCCTCGGTCTGGCCGACACGTTGGTCGGTGTGGCGTTGCCCACCGCCGTCGCCATGCTGAACGTGCTGTTGATGCGCGCGGCGTTCATGGCGATCCCCGACGAGATGGACGAGGCGGCGGTGATCGACGGCGCGTCGGCCTGGCAACGGCTGATCCATGTCGGTCTCCCCAACGTTCGGGGCATGCTCAGCGTCGTCACGATCTTCGCCTTCATCGGCGCCTGGGATGACTTCCTGTGGCCGTTGATCGTGCTGACCGACCCGCAGAACTACACCCTCACCGTCGGCCTGCAATACCTCAGCGGGGCGTTCACCGCGAACCCGCGGGTCATCGCGGCCGGCACGATGATCGCGTTCATTCCGATCGTCATTGTCTTCGCGACGCTGCAACGGTTCTTCTTCCGCGGCGTCGAGGAGGGGGCGATCAAGGGGTAACCCTCGCCCCACCCCCACCCCCCACCCCCAATGGAGGTGATCCTGGATGCGACGCCTGCTTCTGTCCCTGCTGGTTGGTGCCACAGTCGTGGCTGGCAGCACCCTCAACGCGGCCCCTACCGCGGCAGCCAACACCAACCCGCAGGACGGCAGTCAGCCGTACGCCTCGTACTGGTTCCCGAACGAGATCCTCGACTGGGACCCGGAGACCGACCCTGACGCCCGCTTCAACCGAGCGACTGTTCCACTCCAGAAGCGGGTCTCCGACCCCGCGCTGAAGGCCAACCCGAACGCGCGGGCCGGCGAGGGCGAGGTGGCGTCGCTGGTGTCGTTCGCCCCGACGTCGGACAACCCGTCCCAGGGCTCGCTCGACGCGGACTACTACGCGTTCGGGCACTGGCAGTACATCGACACCCTGGTGTTCTGGGGTGGATCGTCCGTCGAGGGCCTGATCCTCGCGCCGAACCCCACGGTGATCGACGCCGCGCACCGCAACGGCGTCAAGGTGTACGGCACCGTCTTCTTCCCGCCGGTCGCCTACGGCGGGAAGATCGACTGGGTGCATGACTTCGTCGCCAAGTCGGGCTCGACCTATCCGGTCGTGGACAAGCTCGCCGAGGTGGCCGAGTACTACGGCTTCGAGGGCTGGTTCATCAATCAGGAGACGACGGGTGGCGACGCCGCCCTCGCCACCGAGATGCGCAACGCCATGACTCACGGCCGCAAGCAGGGCCTGGAGTTCATGTGGTACGACGCGATGACCGAATCCGGCCCCATCTCCTGGCAGAACGCGCTCACCGACGCCAACGACGCGTTCCTGGGTAGCAGCCGGAAGCCGGTCGCCGACTCGATGTTCCTCAACTTCTGGTGGTCCGGCAGCGAGCTGCTGGAGGAGTCGCGGGAGCACGCGCAGTCGCTTCGGCGCAGCGAGTACGACCTGCACGCCGGCATCGACACCGAGGCCAACGGCTACCACACCGACGTCGACTGGGATGCCCTGTTCCCGGCCGGCGAGTCGCACGTCACCTCCCTGGGCATCTACCGCCCGGAGTGGACCTGGACCTCGTCGAGTGGGCCCGCTGACTTCCGGGAGCGTGATTCTCGCTACTGGGTCGGTGCCAACGGCGACCCCTCGAACACCGCGACCTCCTCGCCCTGGAAGGGGCTCGCCAACTACCTCGCCGAGTCCACTCCGGTGACCCGGAAGCCCTTCGTGACCAGCTTCAACACCGGAAACGGTGAGGCATACCACGTCCTGGGTGAGCAGGTGCACACCGGCGGCTGGAACAACCTGTCGCTGCAGGACGTGCCGCCGACGTACCAGTGGGTCGCCTCCTCGAGCGGCACGAAGCTGACGCCGTCGCTGGACTTCACCGACGCCTACGAGGGCGGCTCGACGCTGCGCCTCAACGGCACGCTGGACGCCACGAACACGGTGCGCCTCTACCAGACCCAGCTGAAGGTCGCCAAGGACACCAAGCTGTCGGCGGTCGTCAAGACCCCGCAGGCCGGCGCGACCCACCTGAGCGCGGCGGTGGCGTTCACCGACGCCCCGGACACCTTCATCCCCCTCGACCTGGGCTCGACCTCCGGCACCGGCTGGGAGCGTCGCGTCCTGGACCTCTCCGGGTACGCCGGCAAGACGATCGCCCAGATCGGGTTGCAGGCGTCGGCGTCCGAGGCGGTCCCGTCCTACGACATCAAGGTCGGCCAGCTCGCCGTCTACGACGGCAAGGTGGACCGGGTCACCCCGCCGACCGAGCTGACCGTCCTGGGCAGCACCGACGTCTCGGCGAGCCAGCAGACGCTGCGGCTGGCCTGGACCCCCTCGGCCAAGGGGACGGTGCACCACTACGAGGTGTACCGTCGCAACCCGGACGGCAGCCGCACCCTCCTGGGTGCCACGCCGAACGACGCGTACTTCGTGCCGCAACTCAACCGGGTCGGCACCGAGACCAGCGTGACCATCGAGGTCGAGGCGGTCTCGACCGAGTACGGCCGCTCCACCGCGGCGACCACCACCGTCACCTGGTCCGGCACCGCGCCGACCACGACCAACCCGGCGCTCGACCGGTCGGCGAACGCGCCGAGTTGACGACACATCCAGTGAGCGTCAACACCCGGTACGTGCGGCTGGTTGTCACCACCCTGACCCAGAACGACGACCTCGTCGTCTGCGCCCACGAGTCTGTGGCCAGCGGCGAATAGCCTCCCCAACTGCCACCGGCGCGATGTGTTTGCGCCGGTGGGCGTACCAACAGAAAGGATGACCCCGTGTCGGTCATGATTACCGCCGTCGAGTCCACCGACCTGTTCGTCGGTACCGAAGACAATCCGCGTCAGGTGCTCCGCGTGACACTTGACGGACCCGCCGGCCCGGTCACCGTCACCGGGCCCGGTGTCTCCGGTAACGCGACCGGCACGGGCGTCGTCGAGGTCCCCCTGGACATCGACGACCGAACCCCCGGCACGAAGCTGCCGGTAACCGTCACGGCCGGCGACGCGACCGCGGAAGCCACGGTCGAGGTCGCCGAGCCGGGATGGACGATGTTCCTCGTCTCACACTTCCACTACGACCCGGTGTGGTGGAACACGCAGGCCGCGTACACCTCGCCGTGGGAACTGCTCTCCGGCGACGCCACCACCCGGCCGCTCTGGGAGCGCAACGGCTTCGCGCTGGTGGACGCGCACATGGACCTCGCCCTGCGCGACCCGGTGTACACCTTCGTCCTCGCCGAGATCGACTACCTGAAGCCGTACTTCGATCTGCACCCCGAGCGGCGGGCGGACCTGCGCCTGCTGATCGAGCGCGGCCAGGTCGAGCTGATCGGCGGCACCTACAACGAGCCGAACACCAACCTCACCGGCGCCGAGACCACCATCCGTAACATCATCTACGGCGTCGGCTACCAGCGGGACATCCTCGGCGGTGACCCGCAGACGGCCTGGCAGCTGGACGTGTTCGGGCACGACCCGCAGTTCCCGGGCTACCTCGCCGACGCCGGGCTGACCGGTTCGGCCTGGGCCCGCGGCCCGTTCCACCAGTGGGGGCCGATCCAGAAGAACTTCCGCGAGGCCAAGAACGACGCGACGGTCATGCAGTTCCCGAGCGAGTTCGAGTGGATCTCGCCGTCGGGGCTCGGTGTCCTCACCCACTTCATGCCGCACCACTACTCGGCCGGCTGGTGGATGGACTCCTCGCCGGACCTGGCCAGCGCCGAGAAGGCCGTCTACGAGCTGTACCAGCGCCTCAAGCCGGTCGGCGCGACGAAGAACCTGCTGCTGCCGGTCGGCACCGACTACACCCCGCCGAACAAGTGGGTCACCGAGATTCACCGTTCGTGGGCCGAGAAGTACGTCTGGCCCCGCTTCGTCTGCGGTAACCCGCGGGACTTCCTCGACGCCGTCCGCGCGGAGCTGGCCGAAGCCGGGCGCCGCCCCAGCCCACAGACGCGGGACATGAACCCGGTCTACACGGGCAAGGACGTCTCCTACATCGACACCAAGCAGGCCCAGCGGGCCGGCGAGGTCGCCGCCGTGGACGCGGAGAAGCTGGCGACGCTGGCCGCGCTGGAAGGGCTCGGCCGGTACCCCGACGCCGCGCTCGACAAGGTCTGGCGGCAGCTCGCCTACGGCGCCCACCACGACGCCATCACCGGATCGGAGTCCGACCAGGTCTACATCGACCTGCTCTCCGGCTGGCGGGAGGCCTACGACCTGGCGGCCGCCGTCCGGGACCGGTCGTTGGAGGCGCTCGTCGGGACGGTCGACACCACCGGTGACGGAACCCCGATCGTCGTCACGAACACCCTCTCCTTCGTCCGCTCCGACCTGGTGTCGGTCCGGCTGCCCGAGGGCCACGACGGTGGCCGGGTGATCGACGACACCGGCGCCGAGGTGCCGGCCGTGGTGGACCGGGGCACGCTGCGGTTCCACGCCGCCGACGTCCCCGCCCTGGGCTGGCGGACCTGGCGGCTGCTGCCGGGCGTCTCCAGCGCCGAGCCGGCCTGGACGCCCGCCGACGGTGCCGCGATCGAGAACGCCTACTACCGGGTCACCGCCGACGCCGAGCGCGGCGGCGGACTGGACAGCATCTACGACAAGATCTCGAACCGCGAACTGATCCGCGACGACCACCTCGGTAACGAGCTGCGGATCTACGAGGAGTACCCGACCCACCCCGACTTCGGCGAGGGCCCGTGGCACCTGCTCCCGAAGGGCCCGGTCGTGGGCAGCTCGGCGGCGGGGGCGACGGTCCGCGTCGAGACCAGCCCGATCGGCACCCGCCTGGTGGTCTCCGGCGTCGTGGAGGAGATCGGCTACGAGCAGACGATCACGCTCTGGCACGGGGTGCGCCGCGTGGACTGCCGTACCCGCATCGTCGACTTCGCCGGCGCCGACCGGCTGGTCCGGGTGCGGTTCCCGGTCGACCTGCCCGGCGCGCTGCCGGTCTCCGAGGTCGCCGCCGCGGTGGTCGGCCGCGGGTTCGCGCTGCCGGACGTGGATGCCGCGGAGGCACCCTGGACGCTGGACAACCCGGCCAACACCTGGTTCGGGCTCGGCTCCACCGCGCGGGTCTCGCTCACCGACGCCGCCGGTGCCCCGCTGGGGGACCGGGCCCTCGGCGTCGCCGAGGTGGTCACGCCCACGCTCGACGAGGCGGCCGACGCCCGCGACCTGGTCGTCGCGCTGGCCGCGGTCGGTGTCACGGTGACGACCGCCAGCGCTGACTGGGCGCGGTACGGCTGGCTCGACGTCGACTCGAACCTGCCGGACTTCCGCATTCTCATCGGTGGGGCGCAGGACAACGACGCCACCCGGGAGCTGTTGGAGCGGGCGGGCCCGGAGTACGTCGAGGCGCTGGAGCAGCACGGCCGGGTCTGGATTCCCGCGGAGAAGCCGCTGCACGAGGTGTGGCAGCCCAACGCCGACCTGCGGGACCTGCGGGCGTTGCCGGCGCTCGTGGTCACCGACGTCGCCGCGCTCACCGAGGATGTTGCCGACGCCCAGGTCCAGGCGCCCTGCCCGGGTCCGGTGCCGGCCTCGGAGCTGCTGGTCAACCACACCGTCGCGATGCTCACCTACGGGCTGCCCGGCTTCGCCATCGACCCGACCGGCGCGCTGCACCTGTCGCTGATGCGCTCGTGCACCGGCTGGCCGTCCGGGGTGTGGATCGACCCGCCGAAGCGGACCCTGCCCGACGGCGCGTCGTTCCAGCTGCAGCACTGGACCCACGAGTTCAACTACGCGGTGACCAGTGGCGACGGCGACTGGCGGGCGCTCACGCTGCCCGCGCAGGGCCAGGAGTTCAACCACCCGCTGTACGGCCGGGTCGTGGAGAACCACTCGGGCACGAAGCCGGCGACGCACTCGTACCTGGGGGTGGAGCCCGCCCGGGAGGTGCTGATCGGCACGCTCAAGCCGACCGGCAACCCGATCGCGCACGGCGCCGCCGCGTCCTCGGACCCGGCGGACGCGGTCAGCCTGCGGCTGCTCGAGTCCACCGGGCTCGGCCGCTCCGCGACCCTGACGGGCGCGCTGGCCCTGTCCGACAAGCACCAGGCCGACCTGCTGGAACGTCGTGGTGCGCCGCTCGCGGACTCGATCGAGTTGGCGGGTTCGCAGGTCACCACGGTCGTCGGGGTACCGGCCGCGGCCCCGCGCAGCGAGGAGCCGCTCGGGCCCGAGGTCGAGATCGCCCAGCCGGTGCACTCCCGGTACTGGTTGCACAACCGGGGTCCGGCGCCGATGGGCTACCTACCGGTCTCCGTGGGCGTCTCACCGGGGCTGCTGCAGACCGTCAGCGAGCCGGTCGAGGTCTCTGTGGTGCTCGCCTCGCACCTGCGGGACGCGGCCGTCGAGGGGACCGTCAGCGTCCTCGTACCGCAGGGGTGGACGGCCTCGCTGGGTAGCCGCCCGTACCGGCTCGACCCCGATGGTCAGCTCCGCGTCGACGTCACGGTGACGCCCCCGGCCGGGGTGGAGTCCGGGCTGTACTTCATCACGGCGCGGACCGAGCACCTCGGGCAGACGATCGAGGATGTCGCCACGGTCGCGGTCGGCGAGCTTCCCGCTCTGCTGCCGGTGCCCGGAGACATTCCGGAGGACGCGGTCGCCATGAACGGCACGACCGCCGAGACGGGACGCGACACCGGGCTCACGGTGGACGTCACCACCACCTCGGTCACCGTCGCTCCCGGCGGGCGGGCGACCGTCGGCGTGTCGCTGCACAACCGCACCCGGGGGGAGATCCGGGCTGAGCTCCAGCTCGTCTCGCCCTGGGGCACCTGGGACGCCATCGCCGAGCCGATCCGTGGCGTCGCGTTGGCCGCCGGCGAGTCCGACACGATCACCTTCGACGTCGTTCCCCCGCGGGACGCCGACCCGGGCCGCTTCTGGGCGCTGGTGAAGGTGATGTGGTTCGGCCGTTGCCAGTACGCCCCGACGGTCGAACTGGTGCTGGAGCCATGACCACCGCGCAGCTCGACGAGTCGGTGCTGGGCTGGCTCGACGGACGGCCACTGGACCGTACGGAACTCGACCGCCGGCTCGCCGCCCTGCGCGGCGGGCTGCGGTCCTCCGCACTGCCGGTGCCCGGGAGCGCGGAGGACCGGCAGCTGACCCGCTGGGTGGCGCAGGTGATCCTGACCGAACAGCTCTGTATCGCGGAGGCCGAGTCCCGGGGGCTCGACGTGACGGATGCGCCACTGGTTCGGTTGGATCAGCTGGCCGCCGTCGAGTTCGGGTCCATCACCGCGGCGGCGTTCGAGGGCTGCGCCGCGGTCCGGGCCCTGTATGCGGAGCTGACCGCGGAGGTCACCGCGCCCGCGGAGCAGGTCGCCGCCTATCGTGCGGCGACCGCGGCACGGTCGGCCGGAGTCGTGTGGCAGTTGTCCTCCGCGGATGGCGACTTCGAAGCGACCCCGGACTCGTTGCCGACGGCGTTGGCGGCGGCGCTGCGCGCGGCCGCGCCGGGGGAGTCGGTCACCGTCGACTCGTGGACGGTGGTGCTTCGGGGGCGCCGGGAGTTGGTCGATCCGGCTCTTGATCCGACTGATCGGATCAACGATTCCGCGCGTCGGATCGCCTTTGTCCGGTGGCTCGACCACGCTCGCGCGCACCGGCTTCGGCTGGTGCCGGGGCTGGAGCACCCGGGCGACCCGAACCAGCCGGACAACTACCACCGGCACTGACGCTCCGGCCGGGGCTGCTCGTCGCTGTCGGCGACGAGCAGCCCCGGCCGGGCCTTGTGCTACGTGCTACTTCTGGTGGTGGGTGGACCGGTGCCGGCGGGTGAGGAAGATGAAGCTGGCGCCGACGAGGAGGAGCAGGGCGGCGGTGCCGAGCAGGCTGGGCAGGCTGGCCCCGGTGATGGGTAGGTCGGGGTCGGTGGGATCGGTCGGATCGGTGGGATCGGTCGGGTCAGTGGGGTCGGTGGGGTCGGTCGGCTCCGTGACGGTGACGGTGACGGCCTCGGACTGACTGTTGGGGCAGAGGACGGTATCGCTGGTGTAGTCGGCGGTGATGGTGTGGACGCCGGCGGGGAGCCGGAGGGTGTGGGTGGCGGTGCCGGTGCTGTCCAGGGGCACGGTGGCGAGGTCGGTGTTGTTGTTGCGGAAGGTGATGCTGCCGGTCGCGGGCCCGGGGTCGCAGGTGACGGTGGCGGTGAGGGTGACGTCCTGATCCGTGGTCGGGTCCGGCGGCGAGACCTGCAGGCCCGTGGCGGAGGTCGCCTGGAGCGTGGGCAGGGCCAGGCTGTGGTTGCTGCCGACGGCGGTGGTGGTCACGGTGGTGCCGGTGGGCAGGACGACCGCAACGGGCGTGTTGCTGCTGCTGGTGATGCCGACCCCGCCGCCGGTGGTGAGATTGGCGCCGAGTTGACCGAAGGAGTTGTCGCCCCAGGCGAGGGCGGTTTCGGCGTCGGTTATCGCCACGGTGTGGTTGCTGTTGTTGGCGGCGATGGCGGTCAGCGTGGTGCCGGTGGGCAGGGTGACCTCGACCGGGGTGCTGCTGGTGAGGTTGTTTCCGTTGCCCAGCTGGCCCGAGGAGTTGTTTCCCCAGCTGGCGGCGGTGCCGTTGCCGAGCAATGCCACACTGTGGAGGCTGCCGGCGGCGACGGCGGTGACCTCGGTGCCCGGTGCCAGGGCGACGTTGACCGGCGCGAGGGCGTCGTCGTTGGTCCCGTCGCCGAGCTGCCCCTGGGAGTTGTCCCCCCAGGCGACGGCGGCGTTGTCGGTGGTTACCGCGAGGCTGTGGGCGGCGCCGCCGGCGATCGCGGTGAGCGTGGTGCCCGGTGCCAGCGCGACGTTGGTCGGTTTGCTGGTGCTGTTGGTGGTCTCGTCACCGAGCTGGCCCTGGTCGTTCGCCCCCCAGCCGAAGGCGCTGCCGGTGGCGGTCAGCGACAGGCTGTGGACGGCGCCGGTGGCGATGGCGGTGGCCGTGGTGTTCGTGGGCAGGCCGACGGTGACGGGTGTGCTGGTGTCGTCGTTGGTCCCGTCGCCGAGCTGACCATGGGCGTTGCCGCCCCAGGCGAGGACGGTACCACTGGAGGTCAACGCCAGACTGTGGATGTTGCCGGCGGCGATGGCGGTAACCTCGGTTCCGGTGGGTAGGGCTACCGCGACGGGAGTGTTGCTGCTGGTCGTGGTGCCGTCGCCGAGCTGGCCGAAGGAGTTGTCGCCCCAGGCGAGCAGGGTGCCGGTGTTGGTCAACGCCAGGCTGTGGGCGCCACCGCCGGCGATGTCGGTGACCAGGGTGCCCGTGGGGAGGCTGACCTCGACCGGTACGTTGCTGTTGTCGTTGGTCCCGGTGCCCAACTGCCCCTTGTCGTTCTCGCCCCAGGACAGGGCGGTGTCTGTCACGGCGGCGGCCGTCGGTGGCTTGTTCTGCGCGAACGCGGGCGACACGACGAGCGCCTGCGTGACCGTCACGGCCAGCGCGAGGGAGAGCCAGCCGGCGGCGGTGCGTCCGGTCTGTTGCCCTCCAACGCCTCGGCCGAGCCGTTGACCGATTCCTTGCATCGTGCATACCTCCGAGCCGACAAATGACCGCTAATAGGGCAGCAGCCACTTTTAGCTACCTATCACCCTGAGCGGGTAGAAATGTCTCTACCGCCAGGATCAACGCGTACCGGGCGTTAAGGGTGTCGGTCCGGGCAAAAGGACGATTGACTCGGCTTCCGCGACGTGGGTCAGCGCCGACGGCGAGGGCCGGAAGCGGCGGCGGTCCGGAGGGGCTGCGCTCAGCGGCTGCGGCGTTCAGAAGAGCGTCAGCGGCTGCACCGGAGCCGGTCGGGGCAGCGGCTCGAGCGCGGGGACGCGGGCGCGTACCTCGTCGTGGAAACGGCGGGCGAGCACCGGGGCGTCGGCGTTGTCTGGAGTGTGGACGAAGAAGGTGGGCGAGCGGCCCTCGTGGAGCCAACCAGCGACGGTGTCGACCCAGCGCCGCCAGCCCGCACCGGTCTGGTCGGGATCGTCCCGGCCGAGGTAACGGACGACCGGCCGGTCGGTCAGCGCCGCCGAGCGGAGCGGCAGCCGTGGCTTCTTCGTCCAGGCATCCCGCTCCGCGTCACTGGTCGGGGGCCGGGCGAAGAACGCGGTGGTGTCGAAGGGAATCCACTCGGTGCCGGTGGCGGCCAGCGTTCGGACCAGCGACTGGGCCGCGTCGGAGTCGACGAAGAACGCGGGGTGGCGCACCTCGACCGCGTACCGGTGGGTCGGGGGTAGACGCCGCAGGAAGTGGGCGAGGGTGGCCACGTCGCCCGGAGCGAAGGAACCCGGCAGCTGGATCCAGAGCGCCTGCGCCCGGGGGCCCAGGGGTTCGATCGCGTCGAGGAAGGCACGCAGCGGCTCGTCCACCGCACCGAGGCGGCGCTCGTGCGTGACCACCCGGGGGAGCTTGAGCACGAACCCGAAGTCCGGGTCGGTCTGCTGCGCCCAGCCGGACACCGTCTCCCGGGCGGGGGTCGCGTAGAAGGTGGTGTTCCCCTCCACCGCCGTGCACCACCCGGCGTAGTGCCGCAGGCGTTCGGGTGCCGGTAGCGGATGGGCCACCAGGCGCCCCTGCCACGCCTTGTGCGTCCACATCGCGCATCCCACCTGGAGCCGCACGCGAGATCCCTTCGCCGAAACGCCGACAGCTGGGCCCGGCCCGGCTGGCTCCGGAGGCCGGCGTGCCCCAGCCAGCCCGACCTCCGGAAGCGAGCAGCTCAGTCCGGGATGGGGAAGCCGTACCGGGCGGCGTGCTCCGGATCGGCCGGGTCGATCTGGCGTACGCCGGAGTCGGCGAGGCGCTTGTTGACCTCGTCCAGCCGCTCCCGCACCAGCCGGGCCTCCTCCTCGGTGACCCGACCCCGGTGCGGCCGGCCGGCGTGCTCGATGGTGCCGTAGTCCACCTTCTCGGCGGCGCGGCGGCTCTTCGGCGGGCGAACCCGCTCGGCGGTCCGCAGCAGCTGCGCCATCGGGGTGTCGGTGGCCATCGCGTCGAACTCGCTGGCGGTCAGTACGACCCGGCGCGGCTCGCCCCCACCGTGGCTGTCGTGGATCTCCACGATCGCGATGTCCAGGGCCCCGTCGTCGATGTTCTCCACCTCGGCCGGGGTGGCATCCAACTGTACGGGCCCGGCAACCAGGTCCGGGTGCTCCAGGACGACCACCCGGGTGGCCTCGTCGTCGGGCTGGAGCACCCGGCCGCTGAAGTCGGAGACGCGGATCGTCTTCTTGCCCATGCGCGGAACTTCTCCTGTCGTAGCCCGGTCTGGAGGACCAGCAGACGTTACCCGACAGGTGTGCGAATGCCGGCGCCGGCTCGCCGGTCGTTGTGGTGGTGGCGTTGATCCCCCGGGTGTCGCCCCCGGAGCCAGCCGAAGGGTCAGTGGGTGTTGGGGCGGCGGGTGGGCCGGCGGTTCAGCTCAACCCAGGTGAGCAGCGGCGAGGCGCGGGTGCTGCGATGTGGTGGCTGGGCCCGAAAACACTCCGCGGCAACCCAGGCGGTTGGCCAGAGTGCGCTCGAGTCAGGACGGCGGCGGTGCTGTGGCGGGTTCGACATGACCCCAGCATTCCAGAGAATGGTGTACATCTATTAAAGATAGCGGTAATGGTCGATGAGTTAGGCGGCTCCCGGAAGAGGTAGCCGGACCTCGAACCGGCACCCACCGGTGGTGTTGCGGACCTGCACCCGGCCGCCGTGCGCCTCGACCAGCCCGCGTACGATCGCCAGTCCCAGCCCTCCGGAGCTGGCCAGCTCCCCGGTGCTGGGGCAGGGGGTGCGGGCGCGCCCGCCGCGGAAGGCGACCTCGAAGACGCGGGGTAGATCCGCCTCGGGGATGCCGCCGCAGGTGTCCGCGACCGCCAGCCAGGCGCAGCCGGTCTCCGTCCCGGCCTCGACCCGGACGGTCCCCTCCGACGGGGTGTAGCGGACGGCGTTGAGCAGGAGGTTCCCCACCACCCGGGCCAGCTCGGGCTCACTGGCCAGTACGGTGGGCCAGCCCGAGTCGGGTGCCAGCAGACGGACCCGGCAGGCGGCTGCCAGCGGTGCGGTGCTGGCCACGGCGTCCGACACGACGTCGCCCAGGGGCACCGCCGACAGGGTCAGGCGCAGGGCGCCGGCGTTGATTCGGGAGAGCTCGAAGAGGTCGTCCACCAGCCGGGTCATCCGATCGGTCTCCACCCGGATCCGACGGTGGTACTCGCTCACCGTCGTGGGATCGTCGACCACCCGGTCCTCCAGCGCCTCAGCCATCGCGCGCAGCCCGGCCAGTGGGGTTCGCAGGTCGTGCGACACCCAGGCGACGAGGTCCCGCCGACCCTGTTCGATTTGGCGTTCCCGTTGCCGGGCCTGGTCCGCCCAGACCGCGGCGGCGGCCAGCCGGCGCCCGAAGCGCCAGCCGACCGTGAGAACCACCAGGGCCGCCGCCGCCACCGTGATCAGCACCACGTCCCGGTCGTGCGGGGAGAGGAACATCTGGTCGGCGACCATGGCCACCGCAGCGACCATCGCGGTCACCGCGACGACCAGCAGGGTGACGATGTGTACCGTCACCGAGCGCCCGCGCAGCAGGCGCAGGGCGAGGGCGCCGAACGCGCCGACGCAGAGCGCCGGACCGAGCGCGAACGCGAAGATCAGCGCCAGTTCACCCATCGGTTGGCTCGTATCGGTAGCCGATGCCCCAGACCGTTACGATCCGCCGTGGGTTCGCGGGATCGGCCTCCACCTTCTCCCGTAGCCGGCGAACATGGACGGTCACCGTTGACTGGTCACCGAAGTTCCAGCCCCACACCCGCTCCAGCAGCTCGGTCCGGCCCAGCGCCCGGGCGGGATGTCGCATCAGGTACGCCAGCAGGTCGAACTCGCGCACGGTGAGGGTCAGTTCGTGGCCGTGCAGCCGGGCCACCCGGGGGCCGGTCTCGACCACGAGCGCGCCGTCGTGGAGCACGGTGGCCGGTACCGTCCGCGGCTCACCGCTGCGCCGCAGCACCGACCCGACCCGCAGCACCAGCTCCCGGGGCGAGAACGGCTTGCTGAGGTAGTCATCTGCACCCAGCTGCAGGCCGAGGACGCGGTCCGCCTCGTCGCCGCGTGCGGTGAGCATGATGATGGGCACCCCGCCCGGCTTGGCGCGTAACCGCCGGCACACCTCCAGGCCGTCGAGCCCGGGCAGCATCAGATCCAGCACGACCAGGTCCGGCGGTTCGGCGGCGACCGCGGCGAGCACCAAGTCGCCGTTGCCGACATGCCGCACCTGGTAGCCGGCGTGCACCAGGTAGCGACAGACCACGTCACTGACTGTGCGGTCGTCGTCAACGACCAGTACCCGTTGCGTCACCGGGCCTCCCTCGTTGCTGCCCAGCGTAGCCGCAGTGATCAGCTTAAAATCTTGCGAGGCGGTTACGGCCGTCGTCCGCGGCGGTGGCCAGCGACCCGTGCGGCACCCTGGACGCGGTAGGCGGAGCGCGACGAGTGGACCTCGAAGGAGGGCGATGGGCAGCCGGCGGCTTCACCTGCACCTGACCACCTGGCTGGGGCAGTGGCCGGCTGGCCCGGGTCGGCACGTGGTCGCCGCGCGGCGCCGGGCCGAACCCGCTTGGGACGGTCGGCTCCGGCCGGCGATCGCCGTCTCCGCCGGGGAGCACCAGGTGCTCTCCGTGGCGCCGGAACGGGTCGCAGTCGTCCGGGAACTGGCCCGGGGCTCGTCCCGGCGGCTCCTCGCTGGCCTGCCGGCGGCTGTCGGTCACCCCGACTGGGTGGTGCACGACGACGTGTTTCGGTGGACCGAGGACCCCGCGCCGCTGCCGGAGGTCGGTGAGTGGGTCCCGCCGACCTCGCCCGGCCTGCCGCCCTGGCTCCGACTGTTCGACCGGCCGGTGCTGGTGGTGCGCGACGACCGCGGCGAGTACCAGGCCGGGGTCGGCGTCAAGTGGCATGACGCGTACGGCCGGGAGTTGGCGGTGGGCACCGTTCCGGCAGCCCGGGGGCGAGGGCTGGCCCGCCGGCTGGTCGCCCAGGCGGCGGGCCGTGTCCTCGCCGAGGGGGCGGTGCCGACGTACCTGCACAGCCGGCGGAACAGGGCGTCGGCCCGGGTCGCCGAGGCGGCCGGGTTCCCCGACCGGGGCTGGCGGTCGTTCGGGGTCTACCCGGGCTGAATTGGAGCGCGACCCGCATCGGGGCAGAGGTGCAGCGGCGGCGGCGCGTGCCGCCGGGAGTGGGTGGGGCGAAGTGGGTAGGGCGCGGACCGGAGCTCCCGGGCCGGAACCCCGGTCCGCGTCCTTCCCCCAGGCCCCCGCTGGCCGCCCGGGGGCGGACCGCCGGATGCAGTTGTGACGCTACGTATTTAGCGGCGGGTAGGCAAGGGGAGGCCGGAGGTGTTGGTGTGTCGAAAACTGGACTCTGACCTGCAATAGAAAGCTGTACGACCGGTTGGCATAGACGGTGACGGAGCGTACTAGGAGCGTCCGGTGGTCAGCCCGAGGAGTTCGGCGGCGGCGCGGCCGTTGGCGTGGCTGGCGCCGTACGTGGTGACGAAGGCGTCGACTCCTGGCGGCCGCCACGACCCGGGCCAGCCCATCTCGACCACCACCACCGGGTGTTGGGCGGCGAGCGCCGTCACCAGGTCGGCGGCGCCGGGGAGCAGGTGTAGCCGCCGGCCGACCAGGACGATCGTCCGCCCGCCGGCGATCCGGCGCAGGGTCGCCGGTTCCGTGCCGGTGGCGACGACCCGCAGCTGCTCGACGCCGCCGAGGTGTGGGCCGAGTCCCCACGGCACCCGTGCCTCGGCGACTGTCGAGCTGGCGTGCAGCTGCACCACCAGGGGGCGGCCGAGCCCGGTCAGGGTGCCCTCCACCCGGACGGCCCGGCGGGCGGCGGCGTACCCGAGCTGGGCGGGCAGGGGGTCGGCGGTGCCGGTGGTCCGGGTCCAGGCGGCGAGTTCGGCGGTACGGCCGGCCGCCTCCGCTACCCGGGTCCGCTCCAGCCGGCCGGCGGTGAGCGCCGTCCCGATCTCGCTGGCGACCTGCTCGACCCGGCCAGCGTCGACCCGCGCGCCGAGGCAGAGCAGGTCCGCCCCGGCGGCAAGCGCCGCGACCGCGGCCGGGCCCACCCCGCCCGCGGCCAACACGGCGCCCCTCATCTCGAGGGCGTCGGTGACGACCGCCCCGGTGAAGCCGTACTCGTGGCGTAGGAGGTCAACCAGGGCCGCCCGGCTGAAGGTGGCCGGGCCAGCGCCGGTCAGGGCCGGGATCCGGATGTGCGCCGTCATCACCGCCCGGGTGCCGGCGTCGACCACCGCCGCGAACGGCGGTAGGTCCCGCTGGCGAAGGAGCGCCAGGGGGACGTCGACCGTGGGCAGGTCGTGGTGGGAGTCGGCGACCGAGGCGCCGTGGCCGGGGAAGTGCTTGGCGCAGGCGGCGACGCCGCCCTGTTGCAGGCCGGCCACCGCGGCGGCGGCGTGCGCGGCTACCCGATCCGGGTCGCGACCGAAGGAACGGGTGCCGATCACCGGGTTCTCGTCGGCGCTGTTGACGTCAACGACCGGGGCCAGGTTGAGGGTGATGCCGAGGGCGGCCAACTCCGTCCCGATGGCCTCGTGGACCCGTCGGGTCAGCGCCACGTCGCCGATCGCGCCGAGCGCGGCGTTGCCGGGGTACGGGCTTCCGGTCGCGTGCGCGAGGCGGGTGATGTCTCCACCCTCCTCGTCGATCGCGATCAGAACGTCGGACCGGGCGGTGCGGAGCGCGGCGGTGCTCGCCGCCACCTGTTCGGGGTCGTGCACGTTGGTGCCGAAGAGCGTGTGCCCGGCGAGGCCGTCGCCGACCAGGTCAATGGCCCACTGTGGTGGGACCGGGCCTGGGTACGCGGCGAGCAGCGTGCCCAGCACGAGGCGGCGAACTCCTGGATCCGGCCTCATCTACTCCCCTGTCTCTCTGCCGGTACGGCCAGTTACCCGCTCGGTTGGTGGTCGTTACGCTACGGTCACCTCTTTCGTCGTTGCGGGTGGCTTCTTTTATGAATCCTCGAGGACTGGCATGACTATGACCCGGCTCCCCGGCACTCCTCGCCTGTTGCGGGCGCTCAACGACCGCGCGGCGCTGGAGCTGCTACTGGAGCAGGGTCCGCTGACCCGGGCGCGGTTGGGCGAGCTGACCGGCCTGTCCAAGGTCACCGCGTCTCAGCTGGTCGAGCGCCTCGAGGAACGAGGGCTGGTCACCCGGGTTGGTGAGCAGGCGGGCGGGCGGGGTCCGAACGCCCAACTCTATGCCGTCCGCCCGGGCAGCGCCCACGTGGTCGGGGTCGATTTCGGAGCCGAACGGGTGGTCGCCGCCTGCGCGGACATCACCGGGACGGTGGTCGGCCGCTCCGAGCAGGCAACTGGCGATACCGAGGACCCGGTCGGCGTGGTGCACGACGCCGTCATCGAAGCCGCGAGTAGCGCCGGGGCGCCACTGGCGACCGTACGCCGGGTGGTCCTGGGCGCCCCCGGTCTGGTGGATCCGACCAGTGGTGACATCACCTTCGCGTTCAACCTGCCGCGGTGGCACGCCGGCCTGCTCGGTGCGCTCCGGGACGACCTGCGTATCCCCCTGGTCTTCGAGAACGACGTCAACCTGGCGGCGATGGCGGAGGCGCGGTCGGGAGCGGCGCAGGGCGTAGCCGACTTCGTCCTGGCCTGGGTGGACGCCGGTATCGGCCTGGCAATCATGATCGGCGGGCGGCTGCACCACGGCAGCACCGGCGCTGCCGGAGAGATCGGCTGGCTGCCGGTGCCCGGGGTGCCGATCCCGCGTGCCGCGGCCCTTCGTACGAAGCCCGCTTTCCAACAGCTCGTCGGCGCGGAGGCGGTTCGCGCGCTCGCCCGGGAGCACGGGTACCCCGACGCTACGGCGGCCGGCGGGGTCTCCTCGGCGGTCGCCGACGGCGCGGCGGGTGCCCCGATGCTTGACGAACTGGCCCGTCGGCTCGCCCTCGGGGTGACGAGCACCTGTGTGGTGTTGGATCCGCCGCTGGTGGTCCTGGCTGGTGCGGTCGGCGGGGCCGGCGGGGCGGCGTTGGCCGAACGAGTGCAGCGAGAGGTGGCGGCGATCGCTCTGGTCCGGCCGCGGGTGGTGCCGACCGGCCTGACCGAGGAGCCGATTCTGCGCGGCGCGCTGCACACCGCCCTGGCGGCGGTCCGGGACGAGGTGTTCGGCTCCACGACGAGCTGACCGGCGGGGCGGTGTGGTGGTGCGGTCGGCCGACGCTCCCGCCGGTCCACCGCGCTTCGCTCCGGTAGCTCCTTCGGGGGCTCGGGCGTGGCTGCCCGGTGCGTGGTTGGATGGGGTCGTGACTGGTGCCCTGATCCCCGGCCCCGCCGGTGCCGCCCCCGCCCTCGCCCCCGTGGACGCGGATCTGGTGGTCAGCCTCGAGGGCGTGACCGTGCGCCGCGCTGGTGCGGCCCTGCTGCACGACGTGGACTGGCAGGTCGAGCTGGACGAGCGCTGGGTTGTGCTCGGTCCCAACGGTGCCGGCAAGACCACGCTGCTCAACCTGGCCGGTGGTCGACTGCACCCGACCGCCGGGCTCGCCCACGTGTTGGGCGAGCAGCTCGGCCGGACCGACCTTACCGAGCTGCGCACTCGGATCGGGCTCTCCACCGCAGCCCTCGCCGAGCGGATCCCCACCGAGGAGCGGGTCGTGGACGTGGTGGTGACCGCGTCCTGGTCCGTGGTGGGCCGCTGGCGGGAGGAGTATGACAGCGGCGACGAGACCCGGGCCCGAGCCCTGCTCGGCCAGCTCGGCGTCGGAGATCTCGCCGTCCGCCGGTACGGCACCCTCTCCGAGGGGGAACGTAAGCGGGTACAGATCGCCCGGGCGCTGATGACCGACCCGGAGTTGTTGCTGCTCGACGAGCCCGCGGCCGGGCTTGACCTGGGGGGTCGCGAAGAGCTGGTGGCCCGGCTCGCGGAGCTGGCGTCGGACCCGGACGCCCCGGCGTTGGTGCTGGTCACCCACCATGTGGAGGAGATCCCGCCCGGCTTCACCCATGCGCTGCTGCTGCGCGACGGGGACGTGATGGCGCAGGGCCTGCTGACCGACGTCCTCACCGGGGACAATCTCAGCAAGACGTTCGGGCTGTCCCTGGTGGTGGAGCGGCACGGCGACCGCTACACCGCCCGTGCCGGTTGAGCCGCGGGCGTCCACGGCGGGCAGGAATCCCTTGGGACACAGACCGGAGGTACGTGATGCCGCAGACCCGGGTGGTCGTCGTTGGCAGTGCCAACATGGACCTCGTGGCGACCGCTCCGGCCCTGCCTCAGCCGGGTGAGACGCTGCTCGGCGCGGACTTCGTCATGGTCCCCGGCGGCAAGGGCGCCAACCAGGCCATCGCGGCAGCCCGGGCCGGCGCGGCCTGCACGTTCCTCGGTGCCATCGGCTCCGACGCCTTCGGCGTCACCCTGCGCGCCCGCATCACCGCGGCCGGGGTGGACACCGGCCACCTGCGGGTCGCCTACGGCGCCTCCGGCGTCGCCCTGGTGATGGTCAACGCCGAGGGCGAGAACGCCATTGTGGTCAGTCCCGGCGCCAACGCCACGATGACCGGGCTGACCGAGCCGGAGCTGACCGCCATCCGCGAAGCGGATGTGCTGGTCGCCCAGTTGGAGATCCCGGTGGAGACCGTTACCGAGGCGGCGGTGGCGGCGCGTGCCGCCGGTACCCGCGTGGTGCTCAACGCCGCGCCCGCCCGGACCGTGCCGCCGGAGCTCTTCGCCGCCACCGACGTGCTGGTGGTCAACGAGAGCGAGGCGCAGGCGTTCACCGGTCACGGTCGGGAGAACCCAGCGGCCCTACTGGAGCTGGCCCCCCGGGCGGTGCTCACCCTCGGCGTCTCCGGCGCCTGGTACGGCGACCGGGATGGCGGCCGGGCGTGCGTCCCGGCGGTGCCGGTGGAGACCGTTGACTCGACGGCGGCCGGGGACGCGTTCTCGGCCGCGCTCGCGGTCGGGTGGGGGGAGGGGCGCGACCTGGTGGACGCGGTGCGGTGGGCGACGGGCGCCGGCGCGGCGTGTGTCCGGCGGCTCGGCGCTTCGGTGGCGTTGCCCCGCCGGGACGAGATCGACGAGCTGTACCAGCCGGGCTGACTCTTCCCGCACCGCCGGCCAGGGTGGTGGTCGCCGTGACGGCGGGATGTGCTGGCCGGCCGGGTCACCGGTCGTAGGTCTGCTGTTCGACGGCGCGCTGTACGGCGCGGTAGATCTGGCCGAACCGGAGTGCGTCCGGCGTACGCAGGAGCAGTAACTCGCGGCCCTGTGCCTGCACCCACAGCTCGTGCACCCGGTTGCCCCGTTCGTAGGAGCGGTCCAGCCAGCTGAGCGGGAGCTCCAGGAAGGGCGCCACGGCCAACGCGAGCAGCAGGCACCCGGCGAGGGTGAGCAGCACCGGCAGCCACCCTCGCTCCGGCGCTGACCAGACCAGCGAGAGCGCACAGAGCACTGCCGCCAGTGGCGGCAGCGACAACAGCAGCACCAGGACGCCGCGGCTGAGTAGCCGCCCGCGGACGGCGAGGGTGGTTCGCCCCTTCGCGTGCCAGACGTACCTGATCTCGGCTATCGGTACCCGGAGCCCGCCCGACCGGATCGCCTCGGAGGTCACCTGCACCGCGTCGTCCCGGTAATAGAGGGTCATCATTAACTCTAACCGGGGTCGGTCGGTGCGGGTCGGCCTGATCGGGCCCGGGTACTGGCCCCTACTTCGGTGCCGGGCCGCTCCGGCTGCTGGCCCGGGGGTGGGCCGATCTCGCCGCCGGGTGCGGTGGTTGGAGGGCTTCTTGGCTGGCTTCGATGGCACGCTGCAGGGCTCGGTAGATCTGCCCGAACCGCACCGCGTCCGCGGTCGCCAGCAGCAGCGTTGGCCGGCCCTGCCAGCGGATCCAGATCTCCAACCGGCGGCTGCCGCGGGCGTATGAGCGGTCCAGGTGTTCGAAGAGGAAGTCGGCGACCGGCCCGACCGCGAGCCCGACCAGCACCGAGGTGCCGATGATGGCGATGGTGACGGTGGGGGAGCGGCCGAGCCAGAGCGCGAGCGCGATGCCCGCCACCGCGGCGACCAGCGGGCCGGCCAGGGCCGCGCCGATCGCGCCGCGGCCGACCAGCACGCGCCAAGAGCGGCTGCCGCGGTGGTGCCACACGGCGCTGATCTCGGCCAGCGGGAAGGTCTGGTGCAGCACCTGGACAGTCGTTGATGTTACTTGTATCGATTTATCGTGGTAATGCGTGACCATTTCCGAACTCCCGGTTACGCCGCTGGCGCCAGACTACGGCTCCAGCGGCCGGGCCGTAAGGTTGGCACGCTACTTCGACGAGGAAGTGAGGGACGGCGTGGGCGAGTTCGTGCGGCTGGAGATCAAGGACGGGATCGGCACCATCCGATTGGAGCGGCCGCCGATGAATGCGCTGAACACCCAGGTGCAGGAGGAGCTGCGCGCCGCGGCGACCCAGGCGGGGGGCGACCCGGCCGTCCGCGCGGTCATCGTGTACGGCGGGGAGCGGGTCTTCGCCGCCGGGGCGGACATCAAGGAGATGGCCGACATGTCCTACGTGGACATGTCCGAGCGGGCGGTCGCGCTCTCCAGCGCGTTGGGGGCGATCGCCCAGATCCCCAAGCCGGTGGTCGCCGCGATCACCGGGTACGCCCTCGGCGGCGGCTGTGAGCTGGCCCTCGCGTGTGACTGGCGGGTGGTCGCCGAGGACGCCAAGCTCGGCCAGCCGGAGATCAAACTCGGTGTCATTCCCGGCGCCGGTGGCACCCAGCGGCTGGCCCGCCTGGTCGGCCCGGCCCGCGCCAAGGACCTGATCATGTCGGGGCGGATGGTGGACGCGGCGGAGGCGCTCCGGATCGGGCTGGCCGACCGGGTGGTACCCGCCACCGAGGTCTACCCCGCCGCGGTGGCCCTGGTGCAGCCGTACCTGACCGGGCCGGTGCAGGCCCTGCGCGCGGCGAAGCTGGCGGTCGACGGTGGTCTGGAGATGGATCTGACCTCCGGCCTGGCCTGGGAGAGTCAGCTCTTCGCGGCGCTGTTCGCCACCGACGACCGGCGGGAGGGCATGGCGGCCTTCGTGGCGAAGCGCAAGCCGGACTTCACCGGACGTTGATCCGGGGCGTTCCCTTTCCGGCTACCGCTGGGTAGCGTATGCCCGGATCTTCCGCGATCAGGGGGAGCTGGTCATGTCGGAGCGGATCGAGGGGCACGGCGGGGCGCTCGCGCTGGCGGCGCTGCGGGCACACGGAGTGCGGGAGATGTTCACCCTCTCCGGTGGGCACGTCTTCCCGCTCTACGACGCCGCGCACCAGCTCGGGTTTCCGATCTATGACGTCCGGCACGAGCAGTCGGCGGTCTTCGCGGCCGAGGCGGTCGCAAAGCTGCAGCGCCGCCCCGGCCTCGCCGTACTGACCGCCGGACCGGGCGTCACCAACGGCATCTCCGGGTTGACCAGCTCCTTCTTCAACGCGTCACCGATCCTGGTGCTCGGTGGGCGAGCACCACAGTTCCGGTGGGGGGCGGGCAGTCTCCAGGAGTTGGATCACCTGCCGTTGGTCGCCCCGGTGACCAAGCACGCCGAGACGGTGCTGCGCCCCGAGGACATCCCCCGTGCGGTGGGTGCCGCGTTGGCCACGGCGCTGACCCCGCACCGTGGCCCGGTCTTTGTGGACCTCCCCCTGGAGGTGGCCTTCTCGGTGGCCGACGCCGACCTGCCGGCCGTCGCTCCGATCGAGGCGATCGAGGCGGACCCGGCGGAGGTGGCGAAGGCCGCCGACCTGATCGCCCGGGGTCAGCGACCCGTGCTCATCGCCGGCTCCGATGTCTACGCCGGCGATGCCGTTGCCGCGCTGTGCGCGGCGGCCGAGGCCCTCGTGGTGCCGGTCTTCACCAACGGTATGGGCCGGGGCGCGCTGCCGCCGGAGCACCCGCTCGCCTTCACCAAGTCCCGCCGGGTGGCGTTGCAGCAGGCCGACGTGGTGGTGGTCGTCGGCACGCCGCTGGACTTCCGACTCAACTTCGGCGACTTCGGCGCCGCGGCGGTGGTGCACGTGGTGGACGCGCCGGGTCAGCGTGCCGGGCACCGCCAGCCGGCCGCCGCCCCCGCCGGTGACCTGCGACTGATCCTGTCCGCCTTCGCCGACCACCCCGGCGCCCGCGCCGACCACACGGAGTGGGTCGCCGAGTTGCGGGCCGCCGAGGATGCCGCCCGGACCCGCGACGCCGCGGAGATGGCCGCGGAGACCGACCCGATTCGGCCCGCCCGGGTCTACGGCGAACTGCGCCGGGTACTGGCCCGGGACGCGATCACCATCGGCGACGGTGGCGACTTCGTCTCGTACGCGGGTCGGTACCTGGAGCCCGCCCAGCCCGGCACCTGGCTCGACCCCGGTCCATACGGCTGCCTCGGCACCGGGATGGGCTACGCCATGGGTGCCCGGGTCACCCACCCCGACCGGCAGATCTGCGTACTGATGGGGGACGGCGCGGCCGGCTTCTCCCTGCTGGACGTGGAGTCGTTGGTCCGGCAGCGGTTGCCGGTGGTGATCGTCGTCGGCAACAACGGCATCTGGGGGCTGGAGAAGCATCCGATGCGGGCGCTGTACGGCTACGACGTGGCCGCCGACCTCCAGCCGGAGCTCCGTTACGACCAGGTGGTCCAGGCGTTGGGCGGTGCGGGCGAGACCGTGACGAGGGCCGCCGACCTTAAGGCGGCGCTGCGGCGGGCCTTCGCGGCCGGGGTGCCGTATCTGGTCAACGTGGTGACCGACCCGGCTGACGCGTACCCCCGGTCGTCGAATCTCGCCTGAGGCGGGTCAGGCCTCGGGTCGCTTCTGCTCACCGTCTCCGCGGCGCAGGTCGTCCTCGCGGCGGCGCAGGTCCTCCTCCCAGCGGCGGAAGAGCTCCCGGTCGGCCTGGCTCTCGGTGCGTTCCTCGACCGAACGGAGAAACTCGGGGTCGTCGTCCGGTGCGATCGGGCGGCGCCGGCGCCCGGTGAGACCGTAGCCGGTCGGCCGTCCGGCCCCGGGCCGTCCGGCCCCGGGCCGTCCGGCCCCGGGCTGACCGGCTCTGGTCTCGCGGCCGGCGACGAACCAGGCGATCGAGCCGACCAACGGGAAGAAGAGGATGATCAGCACCCAGGCGATCCGGGGCAGGGCGCGGATGTCGCCCTCCTCGGCCGAGAGACAGCTGATCAACGCGATGACGGCGAGGACGACCTGCGCGAGGAAGAGGAGAACGTACAGCCGAGCCATGACACCATCATGACGTACCCGTGGTTGTTGCCACACCCCACGGCGGGCGCGACATTTACACTCCGTGATCATGGAGCAGCGGTTGACGGCCGAGGAGCGGCTGACCCTCAGGACGGGCGCCTTCGGCGCGGTCGTCCTCGTGTCAAATGTGGAGCCCGGTGTGCTGGCGCTGGTTCGGGAGAGCTTCGCCGCCTCCGCCGCGCTGGCTGACTCCAGTGGGGTGGTCAAGGCGGTGCTGACCAGTGGTCCCCTGCCCCGGCTGCCGCGCGATTCGGAGCTGGAGATCGAGTCGGTGGTGCTGCCGGCGCTGACCCGGGCGGTGGCGATTCTGCGGGAGAAGTCGCCACCGGACGTGCGGACCTACCGGGAGGTGGTGTTGGCCGCTGCCGACCAGGCGGCCGGGGCGCACCGGGGGGTCACCCCGCGGGAGACGGCGATGATCGAGCGCATCCGGGGTGCGCTGGTGGAGCCGGTCTGAGTTGCCTCCGGTGAGCTGTGTCACCATACGGGCCCCGGGGGTAGAAGCTACTTGTGGGTAACATGACGTCGTGGGCAACCGCACAGCGTCCGCGGTTGACCGCGCGTTGAGTTACGCGGGAGGCTGCGCCCCATACCGGGCGAGCGAATCGCATCAACCACAGGAGGGTCGTCGAAGCGCGATGAATATCGTCGTACTCGTCAAGCAGGTGCCCGATTCGGGCGCGGACCGCAACCTGCGTACTGACGACAACACCGTCGACCGCGGTTCGGCGAACAACGTCATCAACGAGATGGACGAGTACGCCATCGAGGAGGCGTTGAAGATCAAGGAGGCGCACGGCGGCGAGGTCACCATCCTGACCATGGGGCCCGACCAGGCGACCGAGTCGATCCGCAAGGCGCTCTCCATGGGACCGGACAAGGCCGTACACGTCCTGGACGACGCCCTGGCCGGCTCCTGCGCGGTGACCACCTCCAAGGTGCTCAGCGTCGCGCTCGGGCAGCTGAACGCCGATCTGGTGCTCTGTGGTGCCGAGTCCACCGACGGCCGGGTCCAGGTCCTGCCGCACATGCTCGCCGAGCGGCTCGGCGTCGCCGCGCTGACCGGTGCGCGGAAGCTCACCGTCGACGGCGGCACGCTCACCATCGAGCGGCAGACCGAGGAGGGCTACGAGGTGGTCACCGCCGAGACCCCCGCCGTGGTCTCCGTCTGGGACACCATCAACGAGCCGCGCTACCCCTCCTTCAAGGGCATCATGGCCGCCAAGAAGAAGCCGGTGCAGACCCTGCCCCTGGCCGAGATCGGTGTCGCCCCGGCCGAGGTGGGCCGTGCCGGCGCGACCAGCGCCGTGCTGGAGCACAGCAAGCGCCCGCCGCGCTCCAGCGGCACGAAGGTCACCGACGAGGGCGCCGGCGGCACGCAGCTGGTCGAGTTCCTCGCCACCGAGAAGTTCGTGTGAGAGCAGGTCTGGACATGTCTGAGGTTCTCGTCGTCGTCGAAGCCACCCAGGAGTTCGGCGTCAAGAAGGTCACCCTGGAGATGCTCACCCTCGCCCGTGGCCTGGGTACGCCGAGCGCGGTCGTGCTCGGCGGCCCCGGCGCAGCCGAGGCGCTGAGCGCGAAGCTGGGTGAGTACGGGGCAGCGAAGATCTACGCCGCCGAGAGTGCGGAGATCGACGGCTACCTGGTCGCACCCAAGGCCACCGTCCTGGCCGAGTTGGTGACCCGGGTGCAGCCCGCCGCCGTGCTGCTCGCCTCCGCCCAGGAGGGCAAGGAGATCGCCGCTCGGCTCGCGGTGAAGCTCGACAACGGCATCCTGACCGACGTGGTCGGGCTGGATGCCGACGGCACCGCGACGCAGGTCGTCTTCGCCGGCTCCACCATCGTCAAGTCCAAGGTCACCCGGGGCCTGCCGCTGGTCACCGTTCGGCCGAACTCGGTCACCCCGGAACCGGCCGCGGCCACCCCGGCCGTCGAGCAGCTCACCGTCTCGGTCCCGGCCGCCGACAAGCTCGCTCGGGTCGTCAACCGGGTCGCCGAGCAGAAGGGCAGCCGTCCGGAGCTGACCGAGGCGTCGGTGGTGGTCTCCGGCGGCCGTGGGGTCGGCACCGCCGACAACTTCAAGCTCGTCGAGGAGCTGGCGGACCTGCTCGGTGGCGCCGTCGGCGCCTCCCGCGCCGCCGTCGACTCGGGCTACTACCCGCACCAGTTCCAGGTGGGTCAGACCGGCAAGACGGTCTCCCCGCAGCTCTACGTCGCGCTCGGGATCTCCGGTGCGATCCAGCACCGGGCCGGCATGCAGACCTCAAAGACGATCGTGGCCGTCAACAAGGACGGTGAGGCGCCGATCTTTGAGCTCGCCGACTTCGGCGTGGTGGGCGACCTGTTCAAGGTCGTACCGCAGACCGCCGAGGAGATCCGCAAGCGCCGGTGAGCTGACTGACTCGTCGGCCACGACCAGCGCCGGGAACCCGTGGGGTTCCCGGCGCTGGTCGTATCGGCGTCCGCGCACCGCCGCCCCGGCAACCTGCGAGGATGGCCTGCGTGCCCCGTACGCACCGCGGCCGAGGCGGGGAACGAGGAGCGCGGATGCCGAGGACGCCCGATCGGGGTCACCACGCGTTGGCCCTGCCCGAGGTCGTGCTGCTGCTCGAGACCGACACCGAGCGTGGCCTGAGCGACGCGGCGGCGGCCGACCGCCGGGAGCGCTTCGGGGCCAACGTCCTGCCGGCCGCCAGCCGCGGCGGCCTGCCCCGCCGGCTGCTCCGCCAGTTCCAGAACCCCCTCGTGTACGTGTTGGTGGGCGCCGGCCTGGTCACGCTGCTGCTCGCCGAGTACGTCGACTCGGTCGTGATCTTCGGTGTGGTCCTGGTCAACGCCCTGGTCGGGTTCCTGCAGGAGTCCAAGGCCGAGGCCGCGCTGGACGCGTTGCGGTCGATGGTGCGGACCGAGACCCGGGTGGTCCGGGATGGCCAATCGCGGCGGGTGCCGTCGGCGGAGGTGGTCCCCGGGGACCTGGTGCTGGTCGAGGCGGGGGAGAAGGTCCCCGCCGACCTGCGCCTGGCCCGGGCCGACGAGGTCAGGGTCGACGAGTCGACCCTGACCGGTGAGTCGCAGCCGGTCCGCAAGGACGAGGTCGTCGTCCCGGACGGGACGCCGGTGGCCGATCGCCGCAACGTGCTCTACTCCGGCACGCTTCTCACCGGCGGCTCGGCGGCCGGTCTGGTCACGGCCACCGGGGCGGAGACGGAGCTGGGTCGGATTCATCGCCTGGTCGGCAGCGCCCAGGTGCTGGACACCCCGCTCACGACCAAGCTGGCCCGATTCAGCCGGCTGCTCACCGTCGTGATCCTGGTGCTGGCTGGGGTGGCCTTCGGAGTCGGCATCCTCCGGGGGGAGAGCGGCAGCGAGATGTTCACCGCCGCCGTGGCGTTGGCGGTGGGGGCCATTCCGGAAGGACTGCCGGCGGCGGTGACGATCACGCTGGCGATCGGGGTGGGGCGGATGGCCCGCCGGCGAGCGGTGATCCGGCGGCTGCCGGCGGTGGAGACGTTGGGCAGCACGACGGTGATCTGTACGGACAAGACCGGCACCCTGACCGAGAACCAGATGACGGTACGGGCGCTCTGGACAGTCGCCGGCCGGTACGAGGTCACCGGCAGCGGATACCGGCCCGCCGGCGAGCTCCGGGGCCCCGACGGCGAGGCCGCCCGGATCTCCGGTGCCGGGGCGCTGCGCTGGTCGCTGCTCGCCGGGGTGGCCTGCAACGACGCCCGACTGGTCGAGCGGGACGAGGAGTACGAGGTGCTCGGCGACCCGACCGAGGGCGCGCTGCTGGTGGTGGCGGCCAAGGGCGGCCTCTGGGCCGCGGCGGTGGCCGAGGAGCTGCCCCGGGTCGCGTCGATCCCGTTCACCTCGGAGCGGCGGTTCATGGCGACCCTGCACGACGCCGGGGACGGCGGACGGGTGGTGCTGGTCAAGGGCGCGGTCGAGCGGCTGGTGGAGTGGAGCGTTGCGGCGCTGGACGTGCAGGGGCAACCGGTGCCACTGGACCGGGACGAGGTGCTGGCAGCCGCCGAAGCGCTCGCCGGCGAAGGGCTACGGGTGCTGGCCACGGCGCAGGTGCGGCTGGACGGTGCGGCCGAGCTGGCGGAGCAGGAGTTGCCGGGCAGCCTGGTCCTCACCGGTCTGCACGCCATGCTTGATCCGCCCCGGGCCGCGGTCGCCGATGCGATCGCCGCCAGTCAGCGAGCCGGAATCTCGGTGAAGATGATCACCGGCGACCATCAGCGCACCGCGCGCGCCATCGCCGGTCGCCTCGGACTGCTGGCCGCGGAGCCGGGTCCCGGCGCGGTGCTCTCCGGCGCCGACCTCGCGCGGCTCTCGCCCGCCGACCGCCCGGCGGCGGTGGACCGGGCGGCGGTCTTCGCCCGGGTGTCGCCGGAGCAGAAGCTGCGGCTGGTGGAGGCGTTGCAGGCCGATGGGCAGGTGGTGGCCATGACCGGGGACGGCGTGAACGACGCGCCGGCCCTGCGGCAGGCCGACATCGGGGTGGCGATGGGACGCAGCGGCACCGAGGCGGCGAAGGAGGCGTCGGACATCATCCTCACCGATGACGACTTCACCACGATCGAGGCGGCCGTCGAGGAGGGGCGGGGCGTCTTCGCCAATCTCACCAAGTTCATCACCTGGACGCTGCCCACCAACGCGGCGGAGGGCATGCTGGTCCTCGTCGCCATCGTGCTCGGCACCGCGCTGCCCATCCTGCCCAGCCAGATCCTCTGGATCAACATGACCTCGGCGGTGCTGCTCGGGCTGACGCTCGCGTTCGAGCCGAAGGAGGGTGGGATCATGTCCCGGTCGCCCCGGGACCCGGCCCAGCCGCTGCTGACCGGCGCTCTGGTGGTGCGGATCCTGCTCGTCTCCGCCCTGGTCGTGGCCGGCGCCTGGTGGGTGTTCGAGTGGGAGCGCAGCGGTGGCGCGGAGCTGGCGGAGGCCCGTACCGCGGCGGTGAACCTCGTCGTCGCCGTGCAGATCTTCTATCTGTTCAGCTGCCGGTCGTTGCGCCACTCGGCGTGGCGGCTGGGGTTGTTCACCAACCGCTGGCTGATCGGCGGGGTGCTGCTGCAGGCCCTCGGCCAGATGGCGCTCACCTACCTGCCGGTGTTGAACACGTTGTTCCGGACGGCGCCCATCGGCGCCGGAACGTGGCTGCGGATCGTGGGTGTCGCCCTCGCGGCCGGTGCCGTCGTGGCACTCGACAAGCGGTTCGGCTGGTTCGGCCGCCGGCTCGGCTGAGCAGCGCTGGCGTGCCCGCGCGGTGCGACTCTCCGTCGGGGAGCCCGCCGGCTTCCGGTTGACCCCGATCCGGTCGTTAGGCTGAACCTGATGGCTTATTTGGATCATGCGGCGACCACTCCGATGCTCGACGTGGCGTTGGAGGCGTACGTCGCCACCGCCCGTGAGGTCGGCAACGCCTCCGCCCTGCACGGGGCGGGCCGCCAGGCCCGCCGCCGAGTGGAGGAGTCGCGCGAGCGGGTGGCCGCCGCGCTGGGTGCCCGCCCCGCCGAGGTGATCTTCACCGGGGGTGGCACCGAGAGTGACAACCTCGCGGTCAAGGGCATCTTCTGGGCCCGCCGGTCGGCCGATCGCCGGCGGACCCGGGTGGTGTCCAGCGCGGTGGAGCACCACGCGGTGCTCGACGCCGTCGACTGGCTGGCCGCGCAGGAGGGCGCCGAGGTGAGCTGGCTTCCGGTCGATGCCCTCGGCCGGGTCACCCCGCAGCGGCTGCGCGCCGAGTTGGCCACCGCCGCCGACCAGGTGGCGGTGATCACGACGATGTGGGCCAGTAACGAGGTGGGTACGGTCCAGCCGGTCGCCGAGTTGGCCGCGGTGGCCGCCGAGCACGGGGTGCCGCTGCACACCGACGCGATCCAGGCGGTCGGTCAGGTGGCGGTGGACTTCGCCGCCAGTGGCGTCTCGGCGCTGACCGTGACCGGGCACAAGCTCGGCGGGCCGGCTGGGGTGGGCGCCCTGGTGCTCGCCCGGGACGTCGCGGTGACCCCGCTGCTGCACGGCGGCGGCCAGGAGCGGGACGTCCGTTCGGGGACCTTGGACACGGCCGGAATCGTCGCTTTCGCGGTCGCCCTGGAGACCGCGGTCCGACAGCAGCAGGAGTACGCGGCCCGGGTCGCCGCGCTCCGGGACGATCTCGTGACGCGGGTGCGGCAGGCGGTGCCAGAGGCGGTGCTCAACGGGGATCCGAACGATCGCCTGCCCGGCAACGCTCACTTCTCCTTTCCCGGCTGTGCCGGCGATGCGTTGCTGCTCCTGCTCGATGCGCAGGACATCGCCTGCTCCACCGGCTCGGCCTGCTCGGCGGGGGTCGCCCAGCCGAGTCATGTGCTGCTCGCGATGGGCGCTGACAGCGCTCGTGCCGGCTCCTCGCTGCGCTTCACGCTCGGTCACACCAGCACACCGGAGGAGGTTGACGCGCTGATCGCGGCCCTGCCGGAGGCGGTCGACCGGGCCCGGCGGGCCGGTAGCCTCCGCGCTTCGCGCTGACCCGTCGCCGCCCGGCGGCAGTGGTTCGCTCCGTGGGCACCGTCCGGGAGAGCGGGGCGCGCTGGGTTTGGGGGGCGGCGGCCAGGGTGGTTACGCTCGTCCGGGCACCACCGCGGTGCCGGACGGTGTGGAAAAGGTGGTCGGGGTGCGGGTGCTGGCGGCGATGTCGGGCGGCGTGGACTCCGCGGTCGCGGCGGCGCGGGCCGCCGAGGCGGGGCATGACGTGACCGGGGTGCACCTGGCGCTGGCCCGCAACCCGCAGACCTATCGCACCGGCGCCCGCGGCTGCTGCACGCTGGAGGATTCCCGGGACGCCCGGCGGGCCGCCGATGTGCTCGGCATCCCGTTCTATGTGTGGGACATGGCCGAGCGGTTCCAGGCCGACGTGGTGGATGACTTCGTCGCCGAGTACGCGGCCGGCCGTACCCCGAACCCCTGCCTTCGCTGCAACGAGAAGATCAAGTTTGCCGCGGTGCTGGACCGGGCCGTGGCGCTGGGCTTCGACGCTGTGGTCACCGGCCACCACGCGCGGCTCGGCGCCGACGGTTTGCTGCGCCGCAGCGTCGATCTCGCGAAGGACCAGTCCTACGTGCTCGGCGTGCTCACCCGCGAGCAGCTGAGCCGGTCGATGTTCCCACTGGGGGATTCGACGAAGACGCAGGTCCGAGTGGAGGCGACCCGGCGCGGCCTGGCCGTGGCCGACAAGCCGGACTCGCACGACATCTGCTTCGTCGCCGACGGGGACACCCGTGGTTTCCTCGCCCAGCGGCTCGGTGCGGCGCCCGGCGATGTCGTTGACGGGGCCACCGGCGAGGTGGTGGGCCGGCACACCGGGGCGTACGCCTACACCGTCGGGCAGCGGCGCGGGCTGCACCTGGACCGCCCGGCCCCGGACGGTCGCCCCCGCTACGTCCTGTCGATCACTCCGAAGACCAACACGGTGACGGTGGGCCCGGCCGAGGCGTTGGCGGTGTCCCAGGTGCAGGCGGGGAGTCCGGTGTGGATCGGCGGGCCCCGGCCGGCCGACCCGGTCGAGTGCGAGGTGCAGTTGCGCGCGCACGGTGACGTGGTGCCGGCGACCGTGGTGGTGACCGGCGACGGGCTCCGGGCCGAGCTGCATCAGCCGGTCCGCGGGGTGGCGGCCGGTCAGGCGATCGTGGCCTACCGCCCGGACCCGGCGGGCGACATCGTGCTCGGCTCCGCCACCATCGCGGTCTGAACCACCCGGGTGGCCCGGCGGCGGTCGTCCGTGAATCCGATAGTCTTCGACCGTGAGTGATCAGCCGTGGCCGTGGCCCGCGGGTGCGGCGACCGGTGTCGGGTCGCTCCCCGGCACCGACATCGCGGAGGCCCAGCGGATCGTCCTCGGCGAGCTGCCCCTCCTTCCCCACCTGCCCGAGTTGCCCGCCCGTGGCCCGGGCGCGGAGCTGATCGGCCGGACCGCCGGGTTGCTGGTGGAGCTGCCGGTCGAGCTCTACGCTGCCCGGTGGCGCGTCGCCTCCCGCCCGGGTCGGGACCGGCGCCGGTCCCGGGACCTGATGGAGCGGGATCTGGACCAACTCGCCGCGCAGGCCGAGGCGTACGCCGGGCCGGTCAAGGTCCAGGTCGCCGGGCCGCTGACCCTGGCCGCGTCGGTGGAGCTGCCGGTGGGCGGCCGGTTGGTTCGCGACCCCGGCGCGGTGCGGGACCTGGCCGGCTCCCTGGCCGAGGGGGTACGGGAGCACGTCGCCGCCGTCGCGCGTCGGCTACCGCGGGCCTCGGTGCTGTTGCAGCTGGACGAGCCGTCGTTGCCGGCGGTGCTCGCCGGGCGGGTGCCGACCGAGAGTGGGTTCGGGACGTACCAGCCGGTGGAGCCGGGCCGGGCCCGCAGTCTGCTGCGCGAGGTCGTCGCCGCCGCCGACGTACCGGTCGTGGTGCACTGCTGCGCCCCGGACGTGCCGCTGGAGCTGATTCGGGAGGTCGGCGCGGTCGGCGTGGCCCTCGATCTCGACCTGGTCACCGACCTGGACCCGCTGGGCGAGGCGATCGACGCCGGGCTGGGCCTCCTGGCCGGTGCCGTGTCCACGAAACCGTCGGCGGCCGGCAACCCGCCGACGTCGGCGCAGGTAGCCGAGCGGGTCCGCCGGCTCTGGGACCGCCTCGGGTTCCCCCGTCGGCAGCTTGCCGAGCAGGTTGTCGTCACGCCGGCCTGCGGGTTGGCGAACGCCACCGAAGCGCACACTCGAGCGGTCCTCACCGCCTGCCGGGACGCGGGACGGCGGTTGGGCGAGCAGGGGTGAGCGACGCTGCTGCGAGGATCAGGGCCGCGCCGGTGAGGGTGAGCAGGAATCCGGCTGTGAGGATGGTGGGCAGACTGGCGCCGGTTACTGGGATGGTGGGTTTTGGGACGGTGACTGTTGTGGGGTTGGATGTTGAGGTTGGGCAGTTGCCGTCGCCGTTGTAGCGCGCGTGGATGCGGTGTTCGCCGGGTGTCAGGCGGGTGATGGTGAGGGTTGCGGTGGCGGTGGGGTCGCCGGACAGTGGTTCAGTGTCCAGGGTCTTCGTGCCGTCTTGGAAGGTCACGGTCCCGGTGGGGGTGCTGCCGGTGCAGGTCACGGTAGCGGTGAGGGTGACGGGTTGATCGGGTTTCGGGTTCGGTGGGGACACCTGCAGGGTCGTGGTTGCTGTCGACGGGACGATGGCGAGACTGTGGAAGACCCCGCCGGCGACGGCGGTGATTGTGGTGCCGGCTGGTAGGTCCACCGCTACCGGGGTGCTGCTGGGGATGGTGGTCCCATCGCCCAGCTGACCCGAGGTGTTGAAGCCCCAGGCCAGCACGGTGCCGGTGGAGGCCACCGCCAGACTGTGGAAGCCGCCGCCGGCGATGGCGGTGATCGTGGTGCCGGCCGGCACGTCCGCCGCTACGGGGGTGCTGCTGTTGGTGGTGGTTCCGTCGCCCAACTGTCCCAAGTCGTTGAGGCCCCAGGCCAGCACGGTGCCGGTGGAGGTCACCGCCAGACTGTGGCGGAGGCCGGCGGCGACGGCGGTGATCGTGGTGCCGGTTGGTAGGTCCACCGCTACCGGGGTGCTGCTGGGGGTGGTGGTCCCGTCGCCCAACTGGCCGACACTGTTGTTGCCCCAAGCCAGCACGGTGCCGGTGGAGGTCACCGCCAGACTGTGAAATTCGCCGGCGGCGACGGCGGTGATCGTGGTGCCGGCCGGCACGTTCACCGCAACAGGGCTGCTGGTGTCGGTGGTGGTCCCGTCGCCCAACTGTCCCAAGTTGTTGTGGCCCCAGGCCAGTACGGTGCCGGTGGAGGTCACCGCCAGACTGTGGCGGAGGCCGGCGGCGACGGCGGTGATCGTGGTGCCGGCCGGTACGTCCGCCGCTACGGGGCTGCTGCTGTCGGTGGTGGTCCCATCGCCCAACTGGCCGAAGAAATTGTTGCCCCAGGCCAGCACGGTGCCGGCGGAGGCCACCGCCAAACTATGGGCGCCGCCGGCGGCGACGGCGGTGATCGTGGTGCCGGCCGGTACGTCCGCCGCTACGGGGCTGCTGCTGTCGGTGGTGGTCCCATCGCCCAACTGGCCGAAGAAATTGTTGCCCCAGGCCAGGCCGGTGCCAGGAGTGCCCGCTGCCGCGGGAGCCTGTCTGACTTTCTGTGTAACGTCCTGCGCGAGCACACGCGTCGCACCGACCGAGGCTATGCCCAGCACGACCGCCACCATCAGCGGCACCGCGAACAGCCCCCGCAGACTCACGCGCCGGACCCAGCTTCCGCTCACGTCCGAGACCTTGCCGGTACAGAAACTCTCCACCTGCCCCTACCCCCAGCAACCTGCCGAACCCTCGCCCGCCGAAAGGTATAAGCGAACAAGGCAGGCTCAGGTGACGAAGGACCCGCCGAAGAACGACCAGAACGGTGAAGGCACCACCGTGCCGGCGGCACCCCGGGGCCGGGAACCCAGCACCGGAGTCCGGAACGGCACCCATCCGGCTGGGCGGGTGGGCGGCGCACTGTCTCACCGCCCCGATACGGTTCCCGGGGTAGTGGGAAAGAATGGGAGGTCAGGGCGATGTCCGAGGATGCCATCGGCCAGCAGGTTCCTGCGGCGCAGGAGGCGGCGGCCGGCGCGGAGCCGACCCCGGCGGCGCGCGAGCGGCATGCGACGCTCAGCCGGGAGCTGACCGAGCACCAATACCGCTACTACGTGCTCGACGCGCCGACCATCTCCGACGCGGCCTTCGACGAGCAGCTGCGGGAGCTGGCGGGGCTGGAGGCGGAGTTCCCGGCCCTGCGCACGCCCGACTCGCCGACGCAGCGGGTGGGGGGCGCCTTCTCCACCGACTTCACCCCGGTGGCGCACGCCGAGCGGATGATGTCGCTCGACAACGCCTTCTCCGACGAGGAACTGGCGGCCTGGGCCGAGCGGGTCGAGCGGGATGCCGGTGGCCCGGTTCCCTACCTCTGCGAGCTGAAGGTGGACGGCCTCGCGATCAATCTGACCTACGAGCAGGGGCGCCTGGTCCGGGCGGCCACCCGCGGGGACGGCCGCACCGGCGAGGACGTGACGGCGAATGTCCGCAGTATTCGGGACGTGCCGGGGGAGCTGACGCCGTCGGCCGAGTTTCCGGAGCTGCCCGGTTTCCTCGAGGTTCGGGGTGAGATCTACTTCCCGGTCGCCGGCTTCGCGGATCTGAACGCCGGGCTGGTCGAGCAGGGGCGGGCGCCCTTCGCCAACCCGCGCAACGCGGCCGCCGGCAGCCTGCGGCAGAAGGATCCACGCGTCACCGCGTCCCGGCCGTTGCGGCTGGTCGTGCACGGCTTCGGGGCCCGCCGTGGCTGGGCGCCGAGCACCCAGTCCGAGTCGTACGCGGCGTTGCGGGCCTGGGGGCTGCCGACCAGCGATCGGTGGCGGGTGGTGCCGGGGCTGGCCGGCGTCGCGGCGTACGTCGCGCACTATGCCGCGCACCGGCACGACGTCGAGCATGAGATTGATGGCGTGGTGGTGAAGGTTGACCCGGTGGCGATTCAGGGCCGGCTGGGTTCGACCAGCCGGGCGCCGCGTTGGGCGATCGCGTTCAAGTACCCGCCGGAGGAGGTCAACACCCGGCTACTCGACATCGACGTGAACGTCGGGCGCACCGGCCGGGTCACTCCCTTCGCGGTCCTGGAGCCGGTTCGGGTGGCCGGGTCGACGGTGGCGCTGGCCACCCTGCACAACGCCCGTGAGGTGGAGCGTAAGGGGGTGTTGATCGGCGACACGGTGGTGATCCGGAAGGCCGGTGACGTGATTCCCGAGGTGCTCGGCCCGGTGGTCGAGCTGCGCCCACTGGAGGCTCGGCCGTTCGTGATGCCGAGCCGGTGTCCGTGCTGCGACACCCCGCTGGCGCCGGCGAAGGAGGGCGACATCGACATCCGTTGCCCCAACCCGCGGAGCTGCCCGGCTCAGCTCCGGGAGCGCGTCTTCCACCTCGCTGGGCGGGGGGCCTTCGACATCGAGGTCCTGGGCTACAAGGGGGCCGCCGCGTTGCTCGACGCCCAGATCATCACCGATGAGGGTGACCTGTTCACTCTCGACACCGCGCAGTTGGCGCGGTCCCCGTTCTTCGTCAACAAGGACGGCAGCCTCGGCAGCAATGCGGTCAAGTTGCTGGAGAACCTGGCCGTGGCCAAGGAGCGCGAGCTCTGGCGGGTGCTGGTGGCGCTCTCCATCCGGCACGTCGGCCCGACCGCGGCGCAGGCCCTGGCCCGGCACTTCCGGTCGGTCGAGGCGATTGACCAGGCCGGGGAGGAGGAGCTGTCGGCTGTTGACGGAGTCGGGCCGACCATCGCGGCGAGCGTGCGGGAGTGGTTCGCCGTGGGTTGGCACCGCGAGGTGGTGCGGAAGTGGGCCGAGGCCGGGGTGCGGATGGCGGAGAAGGCCGTCGAGCAGGGGCCGCGCCCGCTGGAGGGGGTGACCGTGGTGGTGACCGGGACACTCGCCGGTTTTTCCCGGGACCAGGCGGCCGAGGCGATCAAGTCGCGCGGCGGCAAGGTCACCGGCTCGGTCTCGAAGAAGACCGCCTTCGTGGTGGTCGGTGACAACCCTGGGACGAAGGCGGAGAAGGCGGCGAGCCTGAAGGTGCCGGTGCTGGACGAAGAAGGTTTCGCGGTGTTGCTCGACGCGGGCCCCGAGGCGGCTCAGGCGGTGGCCCGGGTCGAGGGCTGACCGACGGCCGTGGGCGCGTATACCAACTTAATTACGACTACGACCGATTCGTGACTGTCGTACGGGGAATTCGGGCTCCTGGGGCGTTACATGGGGGACACGGCGTACATCTGGGTGCGCCGCCCTGACCCGCGGGAGGTGTGATGGCGACGGCCGACCCGCGCAACTTCGTCCCACCAGGACGGAGCGCGCCGTTCTTCGCCTTCGTGGCGGTGGTCCTCGCCGTGGCCGCGCTGACCTCGGCGGCTCCGTTGCTGGCCCTTCCCGACCAGGTGTTCCGGCTGCCCGCCGCGTTCTGGACGATGGCGGTGCTGGCAGTCGCCGGAGACGCGTGGCCGTTCGTCCCGCCGGGGCGGCGGCGGCCCTCGGTCATGTTTCCGTCAATCTGCTTCACCTTCGCCATCCTGCTCGGCTGGGGGCTGGGCCCGGCGGTCACCGTGCAGGCGGTGGCGGTCGTGGTGGCCGGAGTCCGCATGGGGCACGCCAGCTGGCGTATCGCCTTCAACGCCGGTCAGTACGCCTGCGCCCTCGCCGCCGCCCATGTTCTGATCGGCCTCGGCCCGGGCGATCTGGTCGGTGGCGGGCAGCTGAGCGGGACCGACGTGGTCGCGGTCAGTGGCGCGATGCTCGCCTGGTTCACCGTCAACTACGGGCTGGTCAGCGCGGCGGTGTGGCTGCGGTTCGGGGCACGTTGGCGGCCGGGGATGGGCTTCGAGTTGCTATCCACCGCTTCGCTGCTGCTGCTCGCGCCGGTCCTGGTCACCGCGGCCCAGGCGAGCGCGGCGCTGGTCCCGCTGGTGCTGGCGCCGCTGTTCGCGGTCTACCAGATGGCCCGGCTCAGCGCCGAGCAGCAGCAGCTCGCCTCCGTCGACCCCCTCACCGGTCTGCCCAACCGGAAGGCACTGGTCGCCGAGGTCGGCGCGCGGCTGCACCGGCCCGCGGAGCGGGCCGCCGATGGTTCGGCGCCGGCCCGAATGGCGCTGCTGCTGCTCGATCTGGACCGGTTCAAACACGTCAACGACGCACTCGGGCACGCCGTCGGCGATCGGCTGCTGGTCGAGGTGAGCGCCCGGCTGACCGAGGTCGCCGACGGGGACCTGGTGGCCCGGCTCGGCGGGGACGAGTTCGCCATCGTGCTGACCGGGCTGACCGACGTCGCCGAGGCACGTGACCGGGCGGGCCGGGTGGTGGCCGCGCTGGCCGAGCCGGTCACGCTGGACGGGCTGCCGCTGGATGTGGGCGGGTCGATCGGGGTCGCGCTCTTCCCCGACCACGGTGAGGACTTCACCACCCTGATGCGCCACGCCGATGTGGCCATGTACGACGCGAAACAGCGCAATGACACGGTCGCCGTCTACGTGGCCGAGTCCGACCACAACTCGGCCGAGCGGCTGGGCCTCCTGGCCGACCTGCGTCGGGTCCTCGCCTCCGGGCTACGCCCCGACACGGACGGCGGCGGGGCCGACCCGGGGCGCAACGGTGTGGCGCGTCCGGTGCTCGATGGCGCCGGCGCGGTGCTGCCCGGCACGAGCGGGCCGAGCCCGAGCCGGTGGTCGCGGTGGGGCCGACGGCAGCGCGTACACCTGGTCCACTCCGACGAGCTGATCCAGCGGATCGTCACCGCGGCCGACCCGATTCGCCGCCGTACCATTGTCGGCCCGGCCGGCCTGCCGGCCGCCGGCGAGACCGTTGCACCGCTCGCCGCCACCGACGGAGCCGGTGGGCCGGAGCTCACCGCAGCGGCGGGGCGCGCCGGTGGTCTGGCTGACCCGGCCGGCGCGGGTGAGATCACCATGTACTACCAGCCGCAGGTCGACATCGCGACCGGCGAGGTGGTCGGGGTCGAGGCGCTACTGCGCTGGCGCCACCCCCGGCGCGGGATGGTCGACCCGGAGGAGCTGATCCGGGTGGCCGAGCAGAGCGCGGTCATGCGCCTGCTCACCTTCCGGGTCATCGACGACGTGGTGGCGCAGCTGGGACGGTGGCAGGCGGCGGGTGTGGTCCTCCGGGCCGCCCTGAACGTCAGCGTCCGGGACCTGCACACCGGGGAGATCGCCGACCGGATCGCGGAGCGACTCGCCCGGCACGACGTACCGCCGCAGCGCCTCCAGCTGGAGATCACCGAGGGGGCGTTGATGGCCGACCCGCGGCGGGTGCTCGCCACCATCACCCGGCTGCACCGGCTCGGCGTGGGGATCGCCCTGGACGACTTCGGCACCGGCTTCTCCTCCCTGCAACACCTGCGGCGGCTACCGCTGTCCGAGGTGAAGGTGGACCGCTCCTTCGTGCTGGGGATGACCGAGGACGCCGACGACGCGGCGATCGTCACCTCGGTGGTCGAGCTGGCCCGGGCGCTCGGGCTACGGGCGGTGGCCGAAGGGGTGGAGGACGAGCGGACCTGGCGGATGCTGCACGCGATCGGCTGCGACGCCGCGCAGGGCTGGTTCTACGCCCGGCCGATGCCGGCCGAGGAGCTTGTCGCCTGGCTGGCCCGGCATCGTCCGGTCCGCCCGACGGCGGGTCCGGAGGCCGCCGTCGGGCGGACCCCCGCCCGTTGACCGTTGACCACCCACCGCCGAGGGGGGAGTCGAGGCAGCGGCGCCGAGCGGGAGCAATAGACTCGCTGCGGTCACCGCGGGTAGCGCAGCACCGCCCGCGGTCGGCGCGGACAGATCAGCAGGACAGCCACGAAGGGGGCACCGATGGCCGCCATCTCCCGCGAGGAGGTCGCGCACCTGGCGCGACTGTCGCGGCTCGCCGTGACCGAGGAGGAGCTGGCTACCCTCGCCGGCCAGCTCGACGTGATCCTCCAGGCAGTCGCCCAGGTCGGCGAGGTCACCGCGGCGGACATCCCGCCGACGTCGCACTCCGTGCCGCTGACCAACGTGCTGCGCGACGACGTGGTGGCGTCGTGCCTGACGCCCCAGGAGGCGCTGTCGGGCGCGCCCGACGTCGCTGAGCAGCGGTTCCGCGTACCGCGGATTCTGGACGAGGATGTGGCTTCATGACCGACCTGACCAGCTTCTCCGCCGCTGAACTCGCCGGCCTGGTGGCGCGCGGCGAGTCCTCGGCGGTCGAGGTCACCCAGGCGCACCTGGACCGGATCTCGGCCGTTGACGACCGGGTGCACGCCTTCCTGCACGTCGACACGGAAGGTGCCCTCGCTGCCGCCAGCGACGTGGATTCGCGCCGCGCCGCCGGTGAGCCGCTCGGCCCGCTGGCCGGGGTGCCGGTGGCGGTCAAGGATGTGCTCACCACGAAGGGCGTACCGACCACCGCCGGGTCGAAGATCCTGGCCGACTGGCGCCCGCCCTACGACTCCACGATCGTGCGGCGGCTGCGGGCGGCCGGCACGGTGATGTTGGGCAAGACCAACATGGACGAGTTCGCGATGGGCTCGTCCACCGAGTACTCGGCCTTCGGGCCGACCCACAACCCGTGGGACCTGAGCCGGATCCCGGGGGGCTCCGGCGGCGGCAGCTCGGCCGCCCTGGCCGCGTACGAGACGCCCCTGTCGATCGGTTCGGACACCGGCGGCTCGATCCGGCAGCCCGGAGCCGTCACCGGCACCGTCGGCGTCAAGCCCACCTACGGGGGGACCTCCCGGTACGGCCTGGTGGCCTTCTCGTCCTCGCTGGACACCCCCGGCCCCTGCGCCCGTACGGTGCTGGACGCCGCGCTGCTGCACGAGGCGATCGGTGGCCACGACCCGCTCGACTCGACCTCGATCCCGGCACCGGTGCCGGATGTGGTGGCCGCCGCCCGGCTCGGTGCCAGCGGCGACCTGACCGGGGTTCGGCTGGGCGTGGTCCGGGAATTCGCCGGGGAGGGCGCCGAGCCGGGCGTGCTGGCGGCCTTCCGGGCGGCGGTGGAGACGCTCACCAAGCTGGGCGCCGAGGTCGTCGAGGTCTCCTGCCCGCACTTCCAGTACGCGCTGCCGGCCTACTACCTGATCGCTCCGAGCGAGTGTTCGTCGAACCTGGCTCGCTTCGACGGTGTCCGGTTCGGCCTGCGGGTCGGTGACGACGGCATCCGGTCGCTGGAGGAGGTCATGTCGGCGACCCGGGAGGTCGGGTTCGGCCCGGAGGTCAAGCGGCGGGTCATGCTCGGCACGTACGCCCTCTCGTCGGGCTACTACGACGCGTACTACGGTCAGGCGCAGAAGGTGCGCACGCTGATCAGCCGGGACTTCACCACCGCCTTCGACCGGGTCGACGCCTTGATCTCGCCGACGACGCCGTTCGTCGCGTTCCCGGTCGGGGCGCGCACCGCCGATCCGTACCAGATGTACCTGGCCGACCTGTTCACCATTCCGAGCAACCTGTACGGCGGGCCGGGCATCTCGGTGCCCTGTGGCCTCGCCGACGGGCTGCCGGTCGGCCTGCAGGTCATGGCACCGACGATGGCCGACGACCGGATGTACCGGGTCGCGGCCGCGCTGGAGAGCGCTGTCGGCCCGTTCACCCCACCGGCACTGTGAGGCAGGAGCACCGATGACGACGACACTGCCCGCGTACGACGAGGTCGTCGCGCGCTACGAACCGGTGATCGGCCTGGAGACCCACGTCGAGTTGGGCACGAACACCAAGATGTTCTGTGGCTGCCCGACCGACTTCGGTGGGGCGCCGAACACCCGGGTCTGCCCGGTCTGCCTGGGGCTGCCCGGCTCGCTTCCGGTGGCCAACCGGGCGGCCGTGGAGGCGACCATCCGGATCGGGCTCGCGCTGAACTGCTCGATCGCGCAGTGGTGCCGGTTCGCCCGGAAGAACTACTACTACCCGGACATGCCGAAGAACTACCAGATCAGCCAGTACGACGAGCCGCTCTGCGTGGACGGCTACCTGGATGTCGAGGTGAACGGCGAACCGGTGCGGATCAGCATCGAACGGGTGCACATGGAGGAGGACACCGGCAAGACCCTGCACGTGGGCGGGGCCACCGGCCGCATCCACGGCGCGACCGAGTCGCTGGTCGACTACAACCGGGCCGGCATCCCGCTGGTCGAGATCGTCACCAAGCCGATCCCCGGCGCCGGCGCGATGGCGCCGGAGGTGGCCCGGGCGTACGTCACCGAGCTGCGCGACGTGCTCCGCTCGCTCGGTGTCTCCGACGTCCGGATGGAGGAGGGGTCGCTGCGCTGCGACGTCAACACCTCCCTCAACCTCCCGGGTGAGCAGTGGGGTACCCGGACCGAGACGAAGAACGTCAACTCGCTGCGGTCGGTGGAGCGCGCGGTGCGCTCCGAGATCATCCGGCAGGCGTCGGTGCTCGAGGCGGGCGGCCGGATCACCCAGGAGACCCGGCACTTCCACGAGGACACCGGGGACACCACCTCCGGCCGGTCCAAGGAGACCGCGACCGACTACCGGTACTTCCCGGAGCCGGACCTGGTGCCGGTCGCGCCGGACCCGACCTGGGTGGCCGAGTTGAAGGCCACGCTGCCGGAGCTGCCGCGGCTGCACCGGCGCCGCCTCCAGCAGGATTGGGGCCTGTCCGACCTGGACATGCAGTCGATCCTGAACGCTGGCGCGGTCGAGCTGATTGAGGCGACCATCGCGGCGGGCACCACCCCGACCGCCGCCCGCAAGTGGTGGCTGGGCGAGCTGTCCCGCCGGGCCAACGAGACCGGGGTGGAGCTGGCCGACATCGGCGCCACCCCGAAGCAGGTTGCCGAGTTGCAGGGCCTGGTGGACGCCGGCAAGCTCACCGACAAGCTGGCCCGTACGGTGCTGGAGCACGTGGTCGCGGGAGAGGGCTCGCCGGCCAAGATCATGGCCGACCGCAAGCTGGAGGTGGTCTCCGACACCGGCGCGCTGACCGCGGCGGTGGATGAGGCGATCGCCGCCAACCCCGCCATCGCCGACAAGGTCCGCGGCGGCAAGGTGGCCGCGGCCGGTGCCCTGGTCGGCGCGGTCATGAAGACCACCCGTGGCCAGGCTGACGCCAAGACCGTGCGTGAGCTGATCCTGGAGCGCCTCGGCGTCCAGGGCTGACGTGCGCGAAGGGCCCGCCGGCTGGCTGCCGGCGGGCCCTTCCTGCCACCCTCGACGGGCCCTTCCTGCCCACCCCTCGGAGGGCGCCAACGGCGGCGCCCGGATGGAGTCCCCGTGAACCAGCACGACCTTGCTGTCCTCGACGAGATCCAACGCCGGGTACTGTGGCTCGCCACCCGCATCGTGGACGCGGCCAACCACGACCGGGACACCGGCGACGGCGTGAAGGTCGGCGGACACCAGGCGTCCAGCGCATCGCTGGTCACCGCGATGACGGCGCTGTGGTTCGCGCACCTCGACGCCGAGGACCGGGTCGCGGTGAAGCCGCACGCCTCCCCGGTGTTCCACGCCATCCAGTACCTGCTCGGCAACCTGGACCGGTCGTACCTGACCCGGCTGCGCGCCCGCGGTGGCCTCCAGTCGTACCCGTCCCGGACGAAGGACCCGGACGAGGTCGACTTCTCCACCGGCTCGGTGGGTCTGGGCGCGGCGGCGCCGCTCTTCGCGGCGGTCACCCGCCGCTACGTGGACGCGCACTTCGGCGCCCGTCCCCGGTCCCGGTTCGTCGCCCTCATCGGCGACGCCGAACTGGACGAGGGCAACATCTGGGAGGCGGTCGCCGACCCGGCCACCACCGGGCTGGGCAATGTGATGTGGCTGGTCGACTTCAACCGCCAGTCGCTGGACCGGGTCGTACCGGGCATCCGGATCGACCAGTGGCGGGGCCAGTTCGAGGCCGCCGGCTGGCACGTCGTGGAGGTCAAGTACGGTCGCCGGCTCGCCGCCGCGTATGCCCGTCCGGGTGGGGCGGCGCTGCGGGACTGGATCGACCGGATGCCGAACGAGCAGTACCAGTCGCTCTTCGGCCTCGCCGGGCCGCTGCTGCGCAAGCAGTTCCTCGACGGCGCGCCGGTGGGAATCGCGGAGTTCATCGCCGACATCCCCGACGACGAGTTGGGCCCGCTCGTCACCGACCTCGGCGGGCACGACCTGGCGGCGATGCTGGACGCCTACGCCCAGTGCGACGCGGTCACCGACCGGCCCAGCGTGGTCTTCGCGTACACGGTGAAGGGCTGGGGGCTGCCGATCGCCGGCAACCCCCGGAACCACTCGGCGCTGCTCACCACCGCGCAGGTGGACGCGTTGCGGACCGCGCACGGCCGCACCCGGGACACCGAGTGGGACCGGCTCGACCCGGCGTCGGCGGCCGGTGTCCGGGCCGGGGAGCGCCGGGAGGCGCTGTCCCGGGCGCCACGCACGCGGGCACTGGGCGTCAGCGTCCCGGAGACGACCCGGGTACGCGCCAACAAGCCGGTCTCCACCCAGGAGGTCTTCGGTCGGGTCCTGGTTGACCTGTCCCGTCACCCGCAGGTCGGGCGTTACCTCGTCACCACCGCACCGGATGTGGCCACCTCGACCAACCTGGCCGGGTTCATCAACCGGTCCGGGGTCTTCGCGCCTACCTCGCAGCGCGCGTGGTCCGAGGACCGGATGCTGCGGTGGACGGAGAGCCCGGCCGGCCAGCACATCGAGCTGGGCATCTCGGAGATGAACCTGTTCCTGCTGCTCGGGCAGCTCGGCCTGGCCTGGGACCACTCCGGGCAGCCGCTGCTGCCGGTGGGCACCGTGTACGACCCGTTCGTGCTGCGGGGCCTGGACGCCTTCCTGCACGGCACCTACTCCGGCGCCCGGTTCGTGGTCGCGGGGACCCCCTCGGGGATCACCCTCGCGCCGGAGGGGGGCGCCCACCAGTCGACGCTCACCGCCAGCGTCGGCCTGGAACTGCCCGGGGTCACCTTCGTCGAGCCCGCCTACGCCACCACCCTGGACTGGCTGCTCTGTGACGCGCTGGGGCAGATCGCCGGGGGAGCGGCGCCGGCCGCCACCGCCGCGCCCGGAGAGGACGGCGGATACTACTTCCGGCTCAGCACCCGTCCGGTTGACCAGGCTCCGTTCACGGCTGCGCGGAGCCGGCTCGGCGACGCGGTGTTGCGTCGGCAGGTGCTCGCCGGCGCCTACCGGCTGGTCGACGCCCACCAGGCGTACCCGCAGCTCGCCGACGCCCCGGTCGTGCAGCTCGCCGCCTCCGGCGCGGTCCTGCCCGAGGTGCTCGCCGCCGCGGCCGAGCTGGCCGAGGAGGGGATTGCCGCGCACGTCGTGGACGTCACCAGCCTGGACCGTCTCTACCGGGCCTGGCAGCGCACCCTGCGCCAGGGGGTCCGCACCGCCACCGTGCCGAGCGTTCCGGGCGCGCTGCGGTCGGCCTTCGTCGACCGGGTGCCGGTGGTCACCGTGCACGACGCCGCATCGCACGCGATGGCGTGGCTCGGCTCGGCGGTCGGCGCCCCGGCGGTGCCCCTCGGCGTGGACGAGTTCGGTCAGTCCGGCAGCGTCGCCGAGCTGTACGAGCTCCACGACCTGTTGCCGGGCAGCATCGTGAACGCCGCCCTCGCCGCGCTCTCCCTGCGCTGACCGGTCGCTGACCGCCGGCTCGTCCGGCGGTCCGGTCAGCGGGTCGGGGTGGGGGTGACCGGGGCGGGGGCCCCGGCCTTCGGGTCCGCCACGATGTGCCGTTCGAGGTTCACCTGGGCCTGGCCGGTGCCGCCGACCGTGATGTCGTCATACGCCTGGAGCAGTTTCTCCTCGTCGAAGTAGAGGACGGTCATCGACAGCGGGGTGGGCTCCTCGCCCTCCAGGCCGCGCAGGCCGGCGCCACCGGTCGAACCCTGCACCATCAACAGGGTGGGGGTTTGGTCCGGCTGCTGGGGTAGCCGGTACACCTCGCGGTTGTGGGTGTGTCCGGCGAGTACCAGCGGGGTGACGCCGGAGAGGGGCCCCGCCGAGGCGGGGTCGTGCACCAGCGCCAGGTCCACCGGCCGGGGTGCGCTACGGGCGGTGGCCGCCAACTGTTCGCCGGTGTCGATGAGCTGGTCGGCTGTCTCCCCGGTCAGGTTGCTGCCCGCCGGTGAGGTGCTCTTGTCCGGCGTGAAGCGGGGGTCCCCGATGCCGGCGATGGTCAACCCGGCGACCACGGTGGTCGCGTTGTCCAACACGATGGCGTTGCGCTGCTGGGCCACGGCCGCGGTCGTACCCCCCGAGTCGTGGTTGCCGCGGATGTAGACGTAGGGCTTGCGGAGGAGTCCGATCGAGTCGACGTAGTTCGCCTCCGGCTCGCTGCCCCAGTCGGTGATATCGCCGGTGTCGACCACGACGTCGATCCCGAACTGCTCCACCACCGTCTGGATGACCTGCCAGGCGGCCGGGTTCAGGTGCAGGTCGGAGATGTGCAGCACCCGGGTGGTGCCGGGCTGCGGCTCGAAGACCGGCAGCTCCGAGACGGTGGAGTAGAGCTGGCTGACGTTGCCGACCAGGCGCTGGAGCTGCTCGGCGTAGCGGGTGTAGTCGTTGGCGATCCGCTGGACGTCGCCGACCAGCGCCGGCGCGTTGACCAGCAGCCCCTCGTAGCGGGGTTCTTCGATCGCCTGCGGTCGCAGGGTGGCCGCCGCGGTGCCCAGGCTGCCCGCGGTGATCGCGAGCGCCAGCACCCCCGCCCAGGCCGTACGGCGGGTGTCGCGGAACACCAGCAGGGCCAGCAGCAGGGTGACCAGCACCGTGGCGGCGACCGTACGGACACCGAGGCGCAGGACGCCTTCCCGGATGTCGTCGACGGCGGTCTGGCTCGCCCGGTCGAGGCTCTCCGGGTCGTGCAGCAACGCCTCGGTGCGGTCCTGATCGAGGGCGCCGAACTGCACGGTCAGTTCGGTCGGCCCGTCGTGGCTGTCGAGCAGCAGGGCGCCGAGCGGCGGGATGTCGATGGTGGTGCCGCCGTGCAGCGCCGGCGTCACCGTCAGGTTCGCCTGGAACGGCCCGACCTCGGTGCTGACCCGGCCGCCGGCCAGCGTGCCGATCAACACCCCGGCCAGGGTTATGGCGAGTACGGCCAGGGTCATCCCGACGGCGCGGAGCGTCCGCCAGCGGGTCGAACGGCCGCCGGCTCGGCGGTGCCGTCGCCGGAGCCGCCGACTCCAGCCCGTTTCCGGCGGCTGGCCGCCTCGGCTGTCCTGCTGTTCGTTCCCCTGACCGTCCATGCTGAAATTCTGACTCGCCCAGTCGACAGGCTCGGGAAATCCGGGCCGGGTGTTGCCCGTTGTCAGCTCTATCCGGCGTCGCTGTCGGTTTTGCCTGGCCTCGCCGTCGGCTCCAACCGGCTTCGCGGTTGGTTCTGCCCGGTCTCGCGGTCAGCTTCGTCCGGCTTCACCGTCCGCCAACACCAGGCGCAGGAGCCGGTCGTCCGCCGGCACCGGAGCTCCGCGCCCGTCGTGGTTCGAGGTGCCCACCCAGAGCGAGCCGTCCGGTGCCGCGGCGACTGCCCGCAACCGGCCGTACTGGTTGGTGAGGAGGTCGCGCGGTTGGCCGAGCGTTCCGGTGTCGGTCAACTCGACCAGCCAGAGCCGCTGTCCGCGCAGGCAGGCCGTAGCGAGGAGCTGCTCGCTCCGGGCCAGCCCGGAGCAGGAGGCGTCCGCCGGCGGCCACCAGACGATTGGGCTGACGTACCGACTGTCGTCGGAGCGGCCTTCGACCTCCGGCCATCCGTAGTTGCCGCCCGGCTCGATCTCGTTGATCTCGTCCCAGGTGTTCTGGCCGAATTCGACGGCGTACATCCGACCGTCGGCGGCCCAGGTGAAGCCCTGCACGTTCCGGTGCCCCAGCGACCAGACGGGCGAGTCGGGGAAGGGGTTGTCCGGTGCCGGCTCGCCGTCGGTGGTGATTCGCAAGATTTTTCCGCCGAGCCGGTCGCCGTCCTGCGCCTGTTCCCGATCGCCGGCGTCGCCGGTGCTGGCGTAGAGCTGCCCGTCCGGGCCGAAGGCGAGGCCACCGCCGTTGTGGGTGCGCGCCTTTGGGATGCCGGTCAGGATCGGGCGCGGCGGCTCGCCGAGGGTGAGCCGGGCGACGCGGTTGTCCTGTTCGGCGGTGTAGTAGACGAAGACCGTCTGGTCCCGCTGGTAGTCCGGGGAGACGGCGATCCCCATCAGCCCGCCCTCGCCACCGGGCGTCACCTCGGCGACGGTCTGGACCACGGTCACCCGCAGCCCGTCGGGGTCGGACTCGGGCCCGACCTGGAGAATCCGGCCGGAGTCCCGCTCGGTCACCAGCGCGCCCCCGTCCGGGAGGAAGGCGATGTCCCACGGGACTCGTAGGCCCTTCGCCAACACGGTGGCGACCACCTCCGGCCCGGTGCTCCCCGGGTCGGAGGTGGTCGGGGTGGGGAAGGTGGGGGGTTCGCCGGCCGGGTCGGGCCCGGGCTCGCCGAAGCTGCAACCGGTGGCGATCAGCAGCGCCGCGCACGACGCCGCGAGGGTAGCCCGAAAGCGGCGGGTGCGCGGGTACGCGGGACGGGCGCTCACCGGGACCAGGGTAGCGGCCGGTGGGCCGGTGCGGGCCCCGGAAAAGGGCGGGCCGGCCCGAGGCTCTATCGTCGGCGGGTGTGAAGGTGTGGATCCCCCATGAGCACGGCACGTCCCTCCTCGGTGACCTGCCGGCGGGTGTCACGGTGGAGGTGGCGGAGCCGGAGCGGCTCCCATCCCCGGTGACCGACGTCCGGTTCTGGGTCCCGCCGTTCCTGGCCGAGGCGGAGACCACCGACCTGTTGCGGGAGCTGCCGGATCTGGAAGTGGTGCAGCTGTTGACCGCCGGTGCGGACGCGTGGGTCGGCCGGATGCCGCCAGGTGTGACGCTCTGTGATGCGCGGGGAGTGCACGACCAGGCCACCTCGGAGTGGGTCGTCGCCGCGATCCTGGCGCACCTGCGCTCCTTTCCCACGCTGGTCCGGGCACAGGGCCGTCGGGAGTGGGCATACCGCGAGGTGGCGCCCACCGACGAACTCGCCGGCAAGCGGGTGCTGATCGTCGGCGCCGGCTCGATCGGCACGGCGCTCGAGGCACGCCTCGCCCCGTTCGAGGTGCGCCTCACCCGGGTGGCCCGGACCGCGCGGCCCGGCGTGCACGCCGTCGCGGAACTGCCCCGGCTGCTGCCGGAGGCGGATGTGGTGGTGCTGCTGGTGCCATTGACCGAGCAGACCCGCGGGCTGGTTGACGAGGGCTTTCTCGCGGCGATGTGTGATGGCGCCCTGTTGGTCAATGCGGCGCGGGGGCCGGTGGCGCGGACCGAGGCGCTCGTCGCCGAGTTGGGCACCGGCCGGATCTCTGCCGTACTGGACGTCACCGACCCCGAGCCGTTGCCCGCCGACAACCCGTTGTGGGCGATGCCGAACGTGCTACTCACCCCGCATGTCGCGGGATCGGTACAGAGCCTGCTTCCGCGGGCGTACCGGCTGGTGGGCGATCAGATTCGCCGCTTCGCCGCGGGCGAGCCGCCGACCAACGTGGTGGTGGCGGGCTACTGAGTCGACTGGTCGGCCGGGCCGGTTGCGGGCCGCTCGGTGACCGCGACGAGCCGGGGCAGGTCGTCCCGGCGGACGGCGGGCAGCGTGACCGTCTGACCGTCGGTGAGCCGGGCGACCGCCCGGCCGGCTGGGTCCGCGCCCAACTCGACGATCTGCTCCCAGCGGATTCGGTACTGGCCGGCGAGCGCCCGCAGGCGCAGCCCTTCTGCGGTGACGTCGGTGCCGGCCCGCCAGGCCCACCCGCCGAGGAGGAGTGGTACGAGGAGCACCGGCAACAGGTACCACCGGGCGGCGGCCAGGGGCAGGGCGCCGAAGAAGGCGACCACCGCGGCTACCAGCAGGGCCTGGTTGTGCCGGAAGCGGAGGGTGTCGGAGCTGCTCACCTTGTGATGATCCCACCTGGTCCCCAGCGGTGTCGGGACGGGGCGGTCAGGTGCGCGCGGGTGGTGGCATGGTCGCGCACCGCCAGGAGTGCGGGGCTCCGACCCGCCCTGTGGGCGGCGGGTCGGAGCCCCGCGTAGGTGGCCGGTTCAGGCTGGGCAGTCGGGAACGTTGCCGACGCAGTTGTTGGGCCGGTTCTTGATGACGACGGTGCCGGTGGCGGTGTTCAGGTCAACCGTCCCACCGTTGTTGACGATGCCGCCGCCGTCAACCGTGGCGATGTTCTTCACCACCTGCGTGTTGAACAGCGTCAGCGTGCCCCCGGCGTTGTAGATGCCGCCGCCCTGCTCGGCCTGGTTGCCGATGACCTTCGTGTTGCGCATCACCAGCACGCTGAAGTTGTACACGCCGCCGCCGAAGCTCGAGAGGGAGGTGTTGTCCTGGATGAGGCTGTCCTCGACCACAGCGGTGGAGCCGGGGTCGACGAACAGGCCGCCGGCGAACCCGGAGGAGGCGATGTTGTTGGTGATTTTTACCCGCTTCAGGGTGAGCTGTCCGTCTACCTGGATTCCAGCAAAGCCGCTCGAGCGGTTACCGGTGATCGTGGTGTCGACGACGGTGCCGATACCGCCATTGAAGATCAGTAGGCCGCCGGCTCCCCCGGAGTTGTTGTCGGCGATGAGGCTGTGCCGGATCGTCACGACGGCGGAGAGGCCGCTGCTGATCACACCGCCCACGCTGCCTGCGGTGTTCGCCTGCACCGTTGCTTTCTCCAGAGTCACCTGCCCCGCGGAGTTAGCGATACCGCCGCCGGTGACGATGGCGGTATTACGACTCACGGTGGTGTGTCGCACGGTGGTGACGCCGGCGCTGTAAATGCCGCCGCCGTCTTCGTTGGCGATGTTGCGGGTGATGGTGCTGTGGTTGGTGGTGAGCGCCCCGCCGGTGTTGACGAGGATTCCGCCGCCGTCGCTGTCGGTTTGTCCGCCGGTGATGGTGAGGTGGTTGAGGGTGAGGTCGCCGCCGGTGTCGACGGTGAGGATTCGGAATTGTTCGACGGCGGCGGCGCGTTCGATGGTGGTGTGTTTGCCGCCGTTGAGGGTGATGGGGGTGGTGATGGCGGGGAGGCCGGCGTCGTCGATGATGGCGGTGAGCAGGTAGGTGCACTTGCTGGCGAGGTCGAGGGTGGCGCCGCCGCGGGCGTTGGCGAGGGTGATCGCGGCGATCAGCTTGTCGGCGTCGCAGGGGACCGGGACGCCCTTCGTTTCCTTTCCCCTGCCGTCGTGGGTGCTCCCGTCCCCCTTGGCTCGCTCGTCGTGGTTTTCGCCTCCGGCGTAGGGGGCGCCCCGGTGTTTCCCGGGCCGGTCGTCGCTACTGCTGATGGCGCGTCCGACCGCATCCCCGATCGGGGTGACGGTGATGCCGACGGCGGTGAGGGCCAGGCCGGTCACCCCGGCCAGCCCGACGGCCCACCAGCGCCGCCGTGATTTCGCCCGGTGCCCGCCGGGGCGGTCCGGTTCGGGTGTCTGGATGTGTTCCTGCTGGTTCATCGCGGTGTCGGTGTCCTTCCCCCGTGAACGACGAGGAGCCGTCCGCCCGGTGGTGCCGGACCGGGTGGGTTCCTCGGCTACCGAGCGGGCGGTAGCGGCCAACCCGGACGCTAAACCGACAAACGGATCAAACGAACATGAACCCGAAAAAAATGCCCAAAACAGACAATGCTCTGCTGTGGTCGACCGCTCCGGTTGATCCTGATCGCCTCGTCCTGGGTTGGTCGACACGGTGTACGCCCGGCCTGGGCCTGGAGAGGGCTCCGGGTGTTGGCGTCGAACAGGGGTGCCGGCGGGTGACTCTGGGTTCGCGGCTGCGTGCGGCGCGAAGCTATTCCAGAAGGGCGGGAACGACTGGCATCACATAAAGTGTTCGGGCAGCTGCTATGTGCTGGAATTTAGGACTTATTAAGGTAATTCTGGGATGGGCCTATAGCCAGATCTATGTGAATGTCGGGGAGTGGTCGGTAGAGTCAACCACCGGTGCGGCGGAGGCGATTTCCGGCTTCTCCGCCGCGGCATTGCCGACCGGCAGACGAGGAGGACGACGTGACGATTCAGAAGGTCGTGAGACTGGTCGCTGTTGTTGTAATCGCCGCGACGGGGCTCACGAATCCAACCGAACCCGGGACTGAGCAGCAAGAAAAGACACCCGCCACCGGCGAATCGCGGGTCTCGCTCGCCGAATCGTGTCCATGTTCGATGTGAATGGTGTCCGTGCCGACAACCAGGCCGGCCCGGTCCGCTCGGTAGGCGGAGGGTCGGCTGGCGTTCCCGGGCTTTCTCGGGAGGGCGGTCCCCGAGGCCGCGCCCCGAATTTCGGCTACTCGGGGACGCGGCGGTAGGCGCCGTCGCTGGCGGAGGTCGCCATGGCGGCGTACGCGCGCAGCGCCGCCGAGACGGGGCGCTGCCGCTCCGCCGGCGTGTACGGCCGGTCTTGCTTCTCCTGCGCGACCCGGCGGGCATCCAACACCTCGGCCGGTACGGCCAACTCGATGGCCCGGTGCGGAATGTCGATGACGATCTCGTCGCCCGATTCGACCAGGGCGATCAGCCCGCCGGCGGCGGCCTCCGGGGAGACGTGCCCGACCGACAACCCGGAGGTCCCGCCGGAGAACCGGCCGTCGGTGAGCAGCGCGCAGGCCCGCCCCAGCCCCCGGCCCTTGAGGAACGAGGTGGGGTAGAGCATCTCCTGCATTCCGGGCCCGCCCCGGGGGCCCTCGTAGCGGATCACCACCACGTCCCCCGCGGTGACCTCCTTGGCCAGGATGGCGGTGACCGCGTCGTCTTGGGACTCGTAGACCCGGGCCGGGCCCCGGAAGGTCAGGCACTCCTCGGGCACCCCGGCGGTCTTCACCACACAACCCTCCGGCGCCAGGTTGCCGTGCAGGATGGCCAGCCCCCCGTCCGCGGTGTACGCGTGAGCCCGGTCCCGGACGCACCCACTGACCGCATCGGTGTCCAACGTGGACCAGCGGTTGGTGGTGGAGAACGGCTCGGTGGTGCGTACCCCGCCCGGCGCGGCATGGAACAGCTCGATCGCCTCCGGCGTCGCGGTGCCGCCGCGAATGTCCCAGTCGGCGAGCCAACGCTCCAGCGAAGGGGAGTGCACCGCGTGGACCTCCCGGTTGAGCAGGCCCGCCCGGTCCAGCTCACCGAGGATGGCCGGGATTCCGCCTGCCCGGTGGACGTCCTCCATGTGGTAGTTCGGGGAGTTCGGTGCGACCTTGGCCAGGCAGGGCACCCGCCGGGAGATGGCGTCGATGTCCACCACCCCGAAGTCCAGCTCGGCCTCGCGGGCGGCGGCGAGCAGGTGCAGGATGGTGTTCGTCGAGCCACCCATCGCGACGTCGAGGGCGACCGCGTTGTCGAAGGCGGCGCGACTGGCGACCGTGCGGGGCAGCACCGTGGCGTCGTCCCCGTCGTACCAGCGCTTGGCGATCTCGACGACGGTACGGCCGGCCTCGACGAAGAGGGACCGGCGGGCGGCGTGGGTCGCCAGTGTTGACCCGTTGCCGGGCAGGGCCAGGCCGATCGCCTCGGTCAGGCAGTTCATCGAGTTGGCCGTGAACATCCCGGAGCAGGAGCCACAGGTGGGGCAGGCCGAGCGTTCGATCTGGTCGAGTTGGTCGTCGGTGACCGCCTCGTTGGACGCGGCGATCATTGCGTCGATCAGGTCGATCTTGGAGTGCACGACCCCCTCGATCGCGACGGTCTTCCCGGCCTCCATCGGACCGCCGGAGACGAAGACGGTCGGGATGTTCAGCCGCAGCGCGGCCAGCAGCATCCCGGGAGTGATCTTGTCGCAGTTGGAGATGCAGACCAGAGCGTCGGCGCAGTGGGCATTGACCATGTACTCCACGGCGTCAGCGATCAACTCCCGGCTGGGCAGCGAGTAGAGCATGCCGCCGTGGCCCATCGCGATGCCGTCGTCCACGGCGATGGTGTTGAACTCCCGGCCCACCCCGCCGGACTCGGCGACCGCCTCAGCCACCAGGCCACCGAGCTCCTTGAGGTGGACATGCCCCGGAACGAACTGGGTGAAGCTGTTGGCGATGGCGACGATCGGCTTGCCGAAGTCGTCGTCGGTCATCCCGGTGGCCCGCCACAGGGCTCGGGCGCCGGCCATCGTCCGACCGTGGGTGGAGGTCCTCGACCGCAGCTCAGGCATGCGTACCAGTCTGGCACCGTCGCGGGGGTGACCGGAGCCCGCGCCGGGTGTGTCCCAACAGATGCGCATCCCGGCCCCCCACACCCCGCGTTCATCCGGCAGAGTTGGGCTGTGTTGTTACCCACGAGTCGGTTTCGCGGCGCGGTGCGAAGCGGGCTCACCCGCAAGCCGGCTGCCATCCCGGCGGTGGGTGGCGCCCGTCGGTTGTCGGCGCGCCGCCCCGCAGCGTTCCTCCTCCTCGCCGTGGCCGCCGGCATCGGCCTGGTCGAGGTCGGGGCCGGCGTGGCGGTACTGCTGACCGCTGCCGGGCAGCCCGAGCCGGTCCCTTTGGTCGGCTGGGCCGAGCTGGTCGCCCTGGCCACCGCGACCAGCGGGCTGCTCTTCGGGGCCGGGCTGCTCCGCCTCCCCGGCATGGCCCCCACCATCGGGGTGGCCACCCGGCTGGTGCTGGACGGGATGATCATCTCTACCGCGCTCTGGTTCGTGGGTTGGGTGCTCCTCGCCGAGCCGACCCGTCTGCTCGGATCCGCTCCGGCGGTCGGTGCGCCGATCCTGCTCGCCACCGCCAGCGCGGCGCTGATCGTGGGCCTTGCCACCGTCGTGGTGTTTCGGGTCTCGTCGCCGCGGCGCCGGCTCGCCGCGCTCGGCGCCGGTTCCGCCGCGACGACCGTCGGTGGGCTCGGCGTCGCCACCGGGCTGCTGAAGGCTGAGGCGGGGTTGGCCTTCGGTGGCGCGACGGTGGCCGTCGCCGGCCTGCTGACCGTGGCGCTGATGCTCCGTGGGTTCGATCGTCCCTGCCAGTCGGACATCGACCCGACCCGGCGCGAGGGCGAGCACGCCGTCCTGCCGATCCTGGTGATGGCGGGCGCGGCGGCGTACCACCTGCTCCAGGACGGCCGCTTCGAACCGTGCGGCATGGCCGCCGCCAGCGTCGAGGTATTCGCCTTGGTCGCCCGGCAGTACCTGACCCTGCACGACGTCCGGCGGTACGCGCGCCGGCTGGTCGAGGGGGAGGCACACTTCCGGGAGTTGGCACACACCGACGCCCTGACCGGCCTGGCGAATCGGCGGGGACTGCTGCGGGCGCTGCACCGCTGCGCGGAGCGGGGCACCCCGTGCGTCCTGCTCCTGCTCGACCTGGACGGCTTCAAGAACGTCAACGACGTGCGCGGTCACGACGCCGGGGACGCCGTCCTGGCCGAGGTGGGCCGGCGGCTACGTGCCCCCCTGGGCTCCGGCGAGCTGGCGGCCCGGCTCGGCGGGGACGAGTTCGCCGTCCTACTGCCCGGCTCGCCGGCCACCATCGACCAGATGGGGGAGCGACTCCTCGGGGCGGTGGCGGCCGCGTACGAACTGCCCGAGGGGCCCGTCTTCCTCTCGGCGAGCATCGGCATCGCCGGTTGGGCCGGTCAACCCGATGTCGACCTGCTGCTGCGCCACGCCGACCTGGCCCTGCGCTACGCCAAGCAGCGCGGCAAGAACCGGATCGAGCGGTACGACGTCGCCTACGACCAGCTGTTGAGCCGGCGGGCCACGCTTGAGCACGAGCTGCGGGGGGCGATCGAACGCGACGAGCTGCGGCTGGTGTTCCAACCGGTGGCGTCGCTGCCGTCGGTGCGCCCGGTCGGTGCCGAGGCGCTGCTCCGGTGGCGCCATCCGCAACTGGGCGCGGTCCGCCCGGATGAGTTCATTCCGCTCGCCGAGGAGTGCGGCATGATCGCCAAGCTGGGGGCGTGGGTGCTGGACCAGGCCTGCCAGCAGCTCGCCCGTTGGCTCGCCGACGGGCATGACGTGTGGGTGTCGGTCAACGTCTCGCCGCGAGAGCTACACGCCCCGGCCTACGTCGGTCAGGTCGCTGACGCGCTGCGGGCACATCGGGTTCCGCCGCAGCGCCTGGTGCTGGAGGTCACCGAGCACGCCGTCGCCACCGACGTGGACGAGCTGATCCGGCGGTTGACCGCGTTGCGCCGTACCGGGGTGCGGATCGCGTTGGACGATTTCGGCGCCGGCTACTCCTCCCTCGGCCAGCTTCGGCGGCTTCCGCTCGACATCCTCAAGATCGACCACAGTCTCGTCGCCGGGCATGAGCCGGTTCGTCCGGTGGACGCCGACGGCCCGGCCTTCGCCCCGATGGTCGACATTGTCATGCGCCTGGGGCATCAGTTGGGTCTCGGGGTTATCGCCGAGGGGGTGACGACTCCGACCGCGCTGGCCGAAGTGGTCGCCGCGGGCTGCCACTTCGGCCAGGGCGCACTCCTCGGCTGGGGGGTGCCGGCCGAGCACCTGGAGGCGATGTTGGAGGCGGCCACCTCGTCGCACGCCCCGCCGGTCGCCGTGTCGGTGCCGCCCGTGCTGGCCTCCGGCCCGCCGTCGCCGCGGCGGCCGCCGTCCCGCCCGGGGCCCGGGTAGCCGGTGTCGGAGTAGCCCGGTCGGAGTGGCCGGTGCCGGTCGGAGCAGCCCGGGTCGAAAGGGCCGGGGTCGGAGCGGGATCGGGTCAGCCCGGGACCGGTCGGTGGGGCCGACTGTCCCGGGGTGGAAGTTGCGACCGACCCGTTAACCAGAATGTGGGACGGGTTGACTCATTGCTTGAGATACGTCATGCTGTTCCCCATGTCGTCGTACCGGTCGTTGCGAGTACTTATCTGAGCGCGCTCTCCCACTGAGAGTGCGCTGGCCCCGTGCATCCCGCACGCGGGCTTTTTTGTTGCCGTCAGATCTGCCGGGCGTTCCGCCGGCGTTCCACCGCAGAACCCACCGCACCCTCCAGCCGAAGGCTTGAACCGCCATGACGAGACCCACACCCGAGACCCTCGCCAACTCCGCCCGGCGGGCCCGTGCGGCCGTCGAGCCGCCCCGCGATGCCGACCGGCCCCGCGCGGCGGCCACCCCGACCGTCCCGGCGGTACGCACCCCCGCCCCCACCCAGGTCTCCGGTGCCGGCTCCCTCGTGCGCTCCCTCGAAGCGCTCGGCGTCGAGGTCATCTTCGGCATCCCCGGCGGCGCGATCCTGCCGGCGTACGACCCGTTGTACGACTCCACGGTCCGGCACATCCTGGTCCGGCACGAGCAGGGTGCCGGACACGCGGCCACCGGGTACGCGCAGGCGACCGGGCGGGTCGGTGTCTGCGTCGCCACCTCCGGTCCCGGTGCGACCAACCTGGTGACGCCGATCGCCGACGCGTACATGGATTCGGTGCCGCTGGTGGCGATCACCGGCCAGGTCGCCCGGCCGTCGATCGGGACGGACGCCTTCCAGGAGGCGGACATCCAGGGCATCACGCTGCCGATCACCAAGCACAACTTCCTGGTCCAGAGCGCCGAGGAACTGCCCCGGGTGCTCGCCGAGGCGTTCCACCTCGCCGCAACCGGCCGGCCCGGCCCGGTTCTGGTGGACATCCCCAAGGACGTCCTCCAGGCGTCAACCGTTTTCGCCTGGCCGCCGACGCTCGACCTACCCGGCTATCGGCCGACGCTGCACCCGCACGGAAAGCAGATCCGGGAGGCGGCCCGGTTGATGGCCATCGCCCGCCGGCCGGTGCTCTATGTCGGTGGCGGGGTGCTCAAGGCCGGCGCGACCGACGGGCTGCGCCAGCTCGCCGAGCTGACCGGGATTCCGGTGGTCACCACTCTGATGGCGCTCGGGGCGTTCCCCGACTCGCACCCGCAGCACCTGGGCATGCCCGGCATGCACGGGACGGTTGCGGCGGTCTACGGCCTGCAGAAGGCAGATCTGATCGTGGCGCTGGGGGCGAGGTTCGACGACCGGGTGACCGGCCAGCTGGACTCGTTCGCTCCCGACGCGGCCGTGGTGCACGCCGACATCGACCCGGCCGAGATCGGTAAGAACCGGCACGCGGACGTGCCGATTGTGGGGGATGCCCGGCACGTCATCGACGAACTGGTCGGCGCGGTCACCGTCGAGCAGGCGGCCGGCCACCGGCCCCACCTCGACGACTGGTGGTCCCAGCTGCGGGAGCTGCGCAAGCGCTACCCGCTGGGGTACGACGAGCCGGCCGACGGCACGCTCTCCCCGCAGTACGTGCTCAGCCGGCTCGGCGAGATCGTCGGCCCGGAGGCGGTGTACGTGGCGGGCGTGGGCCAGCACCAGATGTGGGCTTCCCAGTTCATCTCGTACGAGAAGCCCCGCACCTGGTTGAACTCCGGCGGCCTCGGCACCATGGGGTACGCGGTGCCGGCGGCGATGGGTGCCAAGGTCGGCCGGCCGGAGACGGTGGTCTGGGGGATCGACGGCGACGGCTGCTTCCAGATGACCAGCCAGGAGCTGGCGACCTGTGCGCTGGAGGGCATCCCGGTCAAGATCGCTGTGATCAACAACGGCAATCTCGGCATGGTGCGGCAGTGGCAGGCCCTCTTCTACGGGGAGCGCTACTCCAACACCGAACTCGGTACCCACAAGCATCGTATTCCGGACTTCGTCAAGCTCGCCGAGGCGCTCGGCTGCGTCGGGCTGCGCTGCGAGACAGCGGAGGACGTCGACCAGACGATCGAGGCCGCGATGTCCATCAACGACGCCCCGGTGGTCATCGACTTCGTGGTCGGCAAGGACGCGATGGTGTGGCCGATGGTCGCCGCCGGCACCAGCAACGACGAGATCATGTTTGCCCGCGGGGTCCGGCCGGTCTTCGACGAGGACGAGGTGTAGTCATGGCCCACCGCACCGGGCGCCGCAGGGGCCGGGAGAACCAGACGAGGAAGGCACCACTGTGACCATGCATACGCTCTCCGTGCTCGTGGAGAACAAGCCCGGGGTCCTGGCCCGGGTGTCCGGGCTCTTCTCCCGGCGCGGCTTCAACATTGGCAGTCTGGCCGTGGGGGAGACCGAGAACCCGGATGTCTCCCGGATCACCATCGTGGTCAACGCCGACTCCTCTCCGCTGGAGCAGGTCACCAAGCAGCTGAACAAGTTGGTGAACATAATCAAGATCGTTGAGCTGGACTCCCAGGTGTCGGTGGCCCGGGAACTGCTGCTGGTGAAGGTCCGCGCGGACCGCAGCGCCCGCGGTCAGGTGCTGGAGACGGTGAACCTGTTCCGCGCCCGGGTCGTCGACGTCGCCCCGGAAACGCTGACCGTCGAGGCGACCGGCACCCCGGACAAGCTGGCCGCCCTGCTCCGGGACCTCGAGGCATTCGGGATCAAGGAGATGGTGCAGTCCGGCACGGTCGCCATCGGCCGTGGGTCCCGCTCCATCACCGCCGGTCCGGCGCTTCGGGCCGCCTGATCCGTACTCCACCAGATCTCCGACCGGCCGCCGGGCGCGGCCGTACGAAAGGGAAGTCCATGAGCGTTGAGGTGTTCTACGACGACGACGCCGACCTGGGTCTGCTTCAGGGCCGCACGGTCGCCGTGATCGGGTACGGCAGTCAGGGCCACGCCCACGCGCTGTCGCTGCGCGACTCCGGTGTCGCGGTGGTGATCGGTCTGCCCGCCGGGTCGAAGAGCCGGCCGAAGGCGGAGGAGCAGGGGCTACGGGTGCAGACCCCGGCCGAGGCGGCGGCCGAGGCCGACATCATCATGATCCTCGCGCCGGACACGGCCCAGCGCACCCTCTACACCGAGTCGATCGCGCCGCACCTCACCGCGGGTAAGGCGCTCCTGTTCGGGCACGGATTCAACATCCGGTACGGGCTGATCACGCCGCCGGCCGAGGTGGACGTGGCGATGATCGCCCCGAAGGGCCCCGGCCACCTGGTGCGCCGGCAGTACGTCGACGGCAAGGGCGTGCCCTGTCTGGTCGCCGTCGAGCAGGACGCCAGCGGTAGCGCGTTCGGCCTGGCCCTGGCGTACGCCAAGGCCATCGGCGGCACTCGGGCCGGCGCCATCAGGACCACCTTCACCGAGGAGACCGAGACCGACCTCTTCGGCGAGCAGGCGGTGCTCTGCGGCGGTGCGGCGGCGCTGGTGCAGACCGGCTTCGAGGTGCTCACCGAGGCCGGCTACGCACCCGAGGTGGCCTACTTCGAGTGCCTACACGAGCTGAAGCTCATCGTGGACCTCATGTACGAGGGCGGCATCGCCCGGATGCGGTACAGCATCTCGGACACGGCCGAGTACGGCGACCTCTCCCGTGGCCCCCGCGTCATCGACTCCCGGGTCAAGGAGCGGATGCGGGCGATCCTGGGCGAGATTCAGTCCGGTGAGTTCGCCCGGGAGTGGGTTGCCGAGGACGAGGCCGGCCGCCCCAACTTCGCCAAGTGGCGGGCGGAGGGTGCGGCGCATCCGATCGAGGAGACTGGCGGCAGGCTGCGGGCCATGATGAGCTGGGTGGACCGGCCCATCACCGAGACCGCCTGATCCAGGAAGCTCCCGGGCGCCCTGGTGCGGGGTTTGCCCGGGGACCGTGGACGCCCGTGACCTGACGCTCTCCCTCCCCGGCGTTGGGTCCCGGGCGTCCGGCGGTTGCGCTCCGGCGCCGACGACGGGTGCGCAGCTGGCCGTGCCGGGCGGTCGCTGTGAGGGCACTCACCCTGATCAGCGGGGCGCCGGCCCCGATCGGCCCCCTACGATCCCTGTCAGGTGCCGGTAGCCGGTACCTGACGGCCATGGCTGGATTGCGGGCGGGGCGCAGTGCTGCCCCCGCCGCCCGGCCGACCGCTATAGACGACATTTAGAGGACCAATGAATCCCGTCGTACTGATCGCCGAAGAACTCGCTCCCGCCGCCATCGAGGTGCTCGCCCACGACTTCGACGTCCGACATGTGGATGGCACTGACCGTCCGGCCCTGCTCTCGGCACTCGCCGAGGCGGACGCGGTCATCGTCCGCAGTGCGACCCGAATCGACGCTGAGGCGATCGCCGCGGCACCACGACTCAAGGTGGTCGCCCGGGCCGGCGTCGGCCTGGACAACGTCGAGGTGCCGGCGGCCACCACCCGCGGCGTCATGGTCGTCAACGCACCGACCTCCAACATCGTCTCCGCGGCCGAGCAGGCGGTCGCCCTCCTGCTGGCGGTCGCGCGGAACACCGCCAGCGCCAGCACGGCGCTGAAGGTGGGGGAGTGGAAGCGGTCGAAGTACACCGGGGTGGAGGTGCAGGGCAAGACCGTCGGGGTGGTCGGCCTCGGGCGCATTGGTGTCCTCTTCGCACAGCGGATCGCCGCGTTCGGTACCCGGCTGATCGCCTACGACCCCTACATCCAGCCGGCGCGGGCGGCGCAGCTCGGCGTCCGCCTCGTCGGCCTGGATGAGCTGCTGCGCCAGAGCGACTTCATCTCCATCCACCTGCCGAAGACGTCGGAGACGGTGGGTCTGATCGGGGAGAAGGAGCTGGCGATCGTCAAGCCCGGGGTGCGGATCGTCAACGCCGCCCGGGGTGGCCTCGTGGACGAGCAGGCCCTCGCGGACGCCATCGCCGAGGGGCGGGTCGCCGGGGCCGGCGTCGATGTGTACGCCAAGGAGCCCTGCACCTCATCGCCGCTGTTCGCCTTCGACAACGTGGTGGCCACCCCACACCTGGGCGCCTCCACGCACGAGGCGCAGGACAAGGCGGGCCTCGCCGTGGCCCGCAGTGTGAAGTTGGCGTTGCAGGGCGAGTTCGTGCCGGACGCGGTGAACGTGCAGACCGGTGGCGTGGTCGCCGAGGACGTCCGACCGTTGCTGCCGCTGGCCGAGAAGCTCGGCCGGGCCTTCACCGCGGTGGCCGGCGGGATCGCCGCGAGCGTGACCGTGGACGTGCGGGGCGAGGTGGTCAGCAACGACGTCTCGGTGCTCAAGCTCGCGGCGACCAAGGGGCTGTTCAGCTCGGTGGTGGAGGAGCAGGTCACCTACGTCAACGCCCCGCACCTGGCGGCCGAGCGCGGGGTCGAGGTGTCGCTGGTCACCAGGCCCGAGACGGCCGAGGAGGCGCTGCTGGTCACCATCCGTGGTGCCCTGCCGGACGGTCGGACGGTGAGCGTCTCCGGCACCAGCGTCACCGGTGCCCGGGACGTCAACAAGCTGACCGAGGTGGACGGCTTCGACGTGGAGATCGGGGCGGAGGGCATCCTGGTCTTTCTCCGTTACGCCGACCGGCCCGGTGTGGTCGGCGCGGTCGGCACCCTGCTCGGCGAGGCCGGCGTCAATATCGCCGCGATGCAGGTGGCCCGCCGGGAGGCCGGTGGGGAGACGCTGATGACCCTCACCGTTGACCAGGCGCTCGGCGCCGATCTGCTCACCTCGGTCGCCGGTTCGGTCGGTGCGACCTCGGCCAGCGCCGCCGACCTGCGGGAGGAGTGATCGCGAGCCACGGAGGGGCTCGGCCCGCCCGGCGGGCCCTCCGTGGCGTGGGGGCTCCCGGGCACGGGGCGGCGTGCCGGCTTGGTCGCCGGGAGGGTCAGCCGTCGGTGCGTTGGGGCGGCGGATAGACCGAGCCGTCCTGGACGTCGAAGAGCATCAGTCGGTGTTCGCCGGCCAGTCGCTCGATGTCCAGCAGCACCTGGTCCGCGCAGGTCGGATGCAGGTTCAGCTCGATGTGGTCGCTGGCGGTGTGTAGTGGTGTTGACGCCCAGGGGGTGTCCGCCAGGTCCGGTCGCTCCGGGTACGCGGCGGTGATCGCCCGATAGAATCCGACGACCCGGGGGTCAGGCTGGCGATCGGTGTGCTGGCCTGCTCGGCACCGGCGTACGGCTGTTCGTACGTCCTCGGGCGTTGCCCCGGATGTCAGAGCCCACACGCTTAGATCGAAACTCACGGCGGACAGCGTGCCAGTTGTCGGTTGCCAGGTCGAAGTCGCCCTTGCCCGAACAGTCCATCCTCCTGTCAGGAGAGTCGGCAGTAGATCCTCTTGCGTGGAGTTATGTCAATTCGCTAGCGTACCGATGCGGCTACTGGTTGATTCCGCGATGTGGATCCGTCTTCGGGTGACGAGGTTGACGTCCGGCCCTGCTGGTCCGCACCCCTCGGATGCGCGAGCCACGCGCAATCGTCGCTGACCGGCCCTCACGGTAGTTGCCGAGACTGTGGGGGCCGATCGTGACCCCGCTCCGGCCGGTGCGCGGATGGCGCCCCGGAGCGTCGATCAGCGGCGGTGAGCGTGCAGGGCGCGATAGTCCATTCCACTATGGAACCAGGCTAGGCCGGCCGGGCCGGCGGCGTAGAGCGCGGTGGCGTAGGCGTCGGCGACGGTGAGGTCCGGCCCGACGACGGTGGCGGCGATGAACTGGTCGGCGGGCTCGCCGGTGTGCGGATCCACCACGTGCCCCCGTCGTCCGGTTACCCCGGAGGTACCGATCGCGCCGGCGGTCATCTCCAACACCAGCGGTGTGTGGCGCCGGTTGGTGGGGTGGTGCACGGCGACCCGCCATGGTCCCCCGTGCGCGGCGTGCCCACGTACGACGAGGTCGGCGCCGGTGAGCACGGCGTAGTCGTGGATGCCCCCGGCCCGCAACCGGGCCGCGGCCTGTTCTACTGCCCAGCCGCCCAGGAGTCCTCCCGGGTCGAAGCCGCCGGGCACCGCCCAGGCGTCGAACCAGCCGTCGGTCGCGGCCCGCATCGCGGTGCAGCGGTCTACCAGGTCGGTCAGCGGCGGGTACGACTCGGGGCTGACCTCCCCCCGCCGTAACCGGGAGACCAGGCTCTCCGGCCGGTTCGGTCCGTAGGCCAGGTCGATCGCGCGTAGCTCCGCGACAGCGTCTCGAAGCACCGCGCTGACGCCCCGGCGGCCCAGCCAGTCCGGTGCGTTGAACAGCAACGTGTATTCGGCGATGGTGGTGCGGACGGTGTGCGTGACGGCGATCCGTTCCCCGGTTGCCGGACCTGCTCCGCCGACCCGCCGCTGGTTACCGCCGAGGCGAAGGTCCGGACGCGGCTGCGGGCGGAGTAGCGACGAGCCGCTCCAGTGGCTGCGTGGCTGTTCGTCGATCCTCATTCTCATCCCGCCTCCCGGCCGACGGCCCCGTTGCGCCGCGGTCTTGGTGTGGGCCCGGGTGTGTGGCCCGTAGCCCCGCTGCTGATCAGGGTAGGCAGCGGAGATCACCGCTGAATGAATGTCACCTGGAAGCCTCCTGTGCATTTTTTCCCGAATAGTGGAAGAGTCGTACCGATGCTCGGGACCGGGGCGTACGGTCGGAGCCGAGCGAGCGAGGCAGAGGAGTTGACGTGGCACGGATCGCGGTGGTCGCCGGGGACGGAATCGGCCCCGAGGTGGTCGCACAGGCCCGCAAGGTCATCGATGCGGTGCTCCCGAACGTGCAGGCCACCGAGTACGACCTGGGCGCCGCGCGTTACCACCGCACCGGCGAGGTGCTGCCCGACTCGGTCCTCGCGGAACTGGCCGGTCATGACGCCATTCTGCTGGGTGCTGTCGGTGACCCCAGCATCCCGGCCGGCGTGCTGGAGCGGGGTCTGCTGCTGCGGCTGCGGTTCGCCTTCGACCAGTACGTCAACCTGCGCCCCGCCCGGCTCTGGGCCGGCACGAGCAGTCCCCTCGGTGGCGTCAAGGCCGGCGAGGTCGACCTGGTGGTGGTCCGCGAAGGCACCGAGGGGCTGTACGCCGGCGCGGGCGGCGCACTGCACCGCGGTACCGCGGCCGAGGTCGCCACCGAGGAGAGCCTGAACACCCGGCACGGCGTCGAGCGGGTGATCCGGGACGCGTTCCGCCGGGCGGAACGGCGGGAACAGCGCAAGGTCACCCTCGTACACAAGACCAACGTGCTCACCCACGCCGGCTCGCTCTGGGCCCGTGCCTTCGCCGACGTCGCCGCCGAGCACCCGGACGTGACCACCGAATACCAGCATGTCGACGCCGCCGCGATGTTCCTGGTGACCCAGCCCCAGCGGTACGACGTGCTGGTCACCGACAACCTCTTCGGTGACATCCTCACCGACATCGCCGCCGCCACCACCGGCGGAATCGGGCTCGCGGCCAGCGGCAGCATCAATCCGGAACGCGCGTACCCGTCGATGTTCGAGCCGGTGCACGGCTCCGCGCCGGACATCGCCGGTCGCGGTCTGGCTGACCCGGTGGCAGCGGTCCTCTCCGCCGCGCTCCTGCTCGACCAACTCGGTCACGCCGAGGCGGCAGCCCGGATCACCGCCGCGGTGGCGGCAGAGCTGGCCGGGCGGGTGCCGGGTGCGCCGGTCCGCACCGCGGAGGTCGGCGACCGGCTGGCAGGTTTGGCGGCCGGCTGAACCATCAGCCGCCACCGCGCTCCGGCTGAACCATCAGCCGCCACCGCGCTCCGGCTGAACCGTCAGCCGCCACCGCGCTCGGGCCGTGAGCCGCCACCGCGGCCCGCGTTCGGTCACGGTGGGTAGGCGGTCGACAACCCGGCCCTCGTCCCGATGGGCAGCCGGGACGAGCCACCCGCACGGCGGTCCGGCGGCCGGTGTGCCAGTCGGAGCGGGCCACTCCCGATGCCGCTACCCGCTGAACGACCGTTCGGGGTAAGTTTGCTCGCACCAGCTCGGCACGCGGGGCCGCATGCCGTCGTCATCCATCCAGGGAGGTCAGCGCGATGAGCGATGGTGACAAGCTCGAGTTCGAGATCCGTCCGAATTCCGCGCCGGTATCCGCAGCGGACCGGGGCACGCTGCTGGCCAACCCCGGCTTCGGGCGGGTCTTCACCGACCACATGGTTACTGTCCGCTACGCCGCCGGGAAGGGCTGGTACGACGCCCGGGTCGAGGCGCGGGCGCCGATCCCGATGGACCCGGCCGCCGCGGTCCTGCACTACGCCCAGGAAATCTTCGAGGGCATGAAGGCGTACCGCACCGCCAGCGGCGGCGTGACGATGTTCCGGCCGTACGCCAACGCCGCCCGGTTCGCCGCGTCCGCCCGGCGGATGGCGATGCCTCCCCTCCCCGAGCAGGCCTTCGTCGACTCGCTGCAGCGGCTGATCGAGGTGGACCGGGACTGGATTCCCGAGGGGGAGGACGGCAGCCTCTACCTGCGGCCGTTCATGTTCGCCAGCGAGGTCTTCCTCGGGGTGCGGCCCGCCAACGAATACCTCTACGCGGTGATCGCGTCCCCGGTCGGTGCGTACTTCTCCGGTGGGGTGAAGCCGGTGACCGTCTGGGCCTCGCCGGACTACACCCGGGCCGCGCCCGGGGGTACCGGCGCGGCCAAGTGCGGCGGCAACTACGCCAGCTCGCTGGTGGCCCAGGCAGAGGCGATCGAGCACGGCTGCGATCAGGTCGTCTTCCTGGACGCGGTGGAGCGCCGCTTCGTTGAGGAACTGGGCGGGATGAACCTCTTCTTCGTCTACGACGATGGCACCCTGGTCACCCCGCCGCTGACCGGGACCATCCTGCCCGGCATCACCCGGGAGTCGGTGCTCACGCTCGCCGCCGCCGCCGGCCACCGGGTGGCGGAGCAGCCGATCGCCTTCGCCGACTGGCAGGCCGACGCGGCGAGCGGTCGACTGCGCGAGGTCTTCGCCTGCGGCACGGCCGCGGTGATCAATCCGGTCGGCGCGGTCCGCTCTCCCGACGGTGAGTTCCGCATCGGTGGCGGTGAAACCGGCCCGGTCACCACGGCCCTGCGCCAGCAACTCGTCGACATCCAGCGGGGCAAGGCCGCGGATCCGCAGAACTGGGTCCACCACGTGCTCTGAGGTTTGCGGCTACTCCAGCAGGTGGTCGCGGAGCGCGGCCACCTGGGCGTCGGTGACACCCGCGTGGCGCAGGTAGCCCTCGACCGTGCCGTAGCGGTCGCGCAGCTCGGCGAGGAACAGCAGCATCGCCTCCTCGGGACAGCCCAGCGGCGGCAGCGCCGGGTGCAACGTCTTGCCCGTCGTGGCGAACCAGGCCCGGAAGCGCTCGCCGGCCGCGGTGCTCAACGCGTAGTCGGTGGCGATCTCAGCGTCGGAGACGCCCAGCACGGCCAGGGTGAGACCGCAGACAATGCCGGTCCGATCCTTGCCGGCGACGCAGTGCACCAGGAGCGGGGCGTTGGTCTCGTCCGCGATCAGACCGATCGCGGCGGCCAGGCCGGCGGTGCCGGTCGAGGCCAGGTCGGCGTACCGGTCGGCGAGGTAGCGGGCCAGGTCGGCACCGGGTTGGTACGGGGTGTCGGCCCATTCGGCGTGCTCCGGGTGGATGTGCCGCCAGGTCAGCCCCGCAAAGTCCGGGATCCGGCCATCCCGGTCCACTTCGTCCGGTCGTCGTAGGTCGAGCACGGTGCGGACGCCGAACGCGGCGAACGCCGTCCGGTCGGCGCCGGCCAGCCGGTGCGGGGTGTCCGAGCGGAAGAGCCGGCCACTGCGGACGATGCGCCCGTCGTGGCCGGCGGGCCCGCCGACGTCGCGGAAGTTGAACAGACTGTCGAATTGAGTTACTTCAATGGGATCCACCCTGACACGGTAGCGGTATGACCCGGCGCCTGTGTCCCACCAATCTGGTGTCAGGTGGGTACCCCGGTCAGCAGGGTCTCGCTCGCATCGGTCCAGAAGTGCAGCACCAGGCGACCACTGCGCGACGCGTTCACCAGGCCGGCGGAACGCAACCGGCTCAGGTGCTGCGACACGGCCCCCGGGCTCAGCCCGGTGCGGTGAGCCAACTCCGTTGTGGACGCCGGCACCTCCAGTTCCAGCAGTAGTCGGGTCCGCGACCGGCCGAGCACGTGCTCGAGCGCCGGGACGGTTGCGGCTGTCCGCTTCTCCCACCGGGTCGCCACGCCCCGCGCGGGATAGGTCAGGGTAGGTTGCCATGGTGGCAGGGTGCTGGAGAAGACGGTCGGCCACCCGAACGCCGACGGGACGAGCAACAAGCCCTCGCCGCGGAGTTGGCGGTGACCGGTGAAGCGCGGGTGGGCGACCGAGAGTAGGTTGTCGCGCCAGCTCACGGAGGGGGCCAGGTCGGCGAAGAGGCTTACCGCGCCCCCGTTGGCCAGTTTTCGGGCTCGGTGGACCACGTCGGCCGCCAGCAGGCTGGGTGCCGTTGGCGTGGTTCCCATCCGGTCCGGCTGAACCGGCATCGGTTGCTGCGGCTCCGCGCTGAAGCGTGCGTGCCGAAGGTGTCCCACCGATCACCCTTTTCGGGTCATGCCCGGTGGGATGGCCGAGTACGTGTCGCCGGCGGGAAGGCCGCTCCGCGGAACCAGCGGGGAAGGCCGTTCGTGCGCCGCACGTGGTTCGGGTGTGTCGAGGCCGACGAGCTCCGAGCGTCGTCCCGGAATGCGGATTCGGCTGCCCCGCCGGGCCCGTGCCTGGCACAGTGAGCTCTGTGCACCACACCGTCCTGATTATTCGCCGTTAGCGCGCCGGCCTCCGTCCGCCGAGCGCGCAGACCTCCCACGTTCGTGGGGGGTCTTTTTGTTGCCGCAGAGAGGATCCTGATGACCTTCCAGGTCTATGACACGACCTTGCGTGACGGCGCCCAGCGCGAGGGGCTCAGCTACACGGTGGCCGACAAACTCGCGGTGGCCCGGCTCCTCGACGAGTTCGGGGTGGGCTTCATCGAGGGAGGGTGGCCGGGCGCGGTACCGAAGGACACCGAGTTCTTCCGCCTGGCCCGTACCGAACTCGACCTGCGCCACGCGGTGCTGGTGGCCTTCGGTGCCACCCGGCGCCCCGGCCGGCAGGCCGACGACGACCCGCAGGTACGCAGCCTGCTCGCCGCCGAGACCCCCGCCGTCACGCTGGTCGCCAAGGCGGACCTGCGGCACGTGCGGGGGGCCCTACGCACCACCGCCAACGAAAACCTGGCGATGGTCCACGACACCGTGACGTACCTGGTGACGCAGGGGCGGCGGGTCTTCGTCGACGGGGAGCACTTCTTCGACGGCTACCGCGACGACCCCGGGTACACCTCGTCGGTGGTCGAGGCCGCACTCGCCGCCGGTGCCGAGCGGTTCGTGCTCTGTGACACCAACGGTGGCATGCTCCCGTCCCAGGTCACCGCCGTGATCGCCGACCTCACCGCCCGGCTTCCGGTGGCGCCCGAGCAACTCGGCATTCACACCCAGGACGACACCGCCTGCGCGGTCGCCAACACCATCGCCGCGGTGGAGGCGGGCGTGCGGCACGTGCAGGGCACCGCCAACGGGTACGGCGAGCGACCCGGCAACGCCGACCTCTTCGCCGTGGTGGCGAACCTGCAACTCAAGCTCGGGCTGCCGGTCCTACCCGAGGGCTGCCTGGAGCAGATGGTGCGGGTGTCCCGCGGCATCGCCGAGCTCGCCACCATGGCCCCCGACGACCACCAGGCGTACGTCGGGGCGGCGGCCTTTGCCCACAAGGCGGGGTTGCACGCGAGTGCGATCAAGGTGGATCCGTTGTTCTACAACCACATCGACCCACAGCTGGTGGGAAACCGGATGCGCATCCTCGTCACCGAGATGGCCGGCCGGGCCAGCATCGAACTCAAGAGCCGGGAGCTGGGCCTCGACCTGGCCGACCACCCGGAGACGCTGAGCCGGGTCACCAAGCGGGTCAAGGAGCTGGAGGCCGAGGGCTGGTCGTTCGAGGCCGCCGACGCCTCGTTCGAGCTGCTGGTCCGCTCCGAGCTGCCGGACGCGGCGCCGCCCCGACCGTTCACGCTGGAGTCCTACCGGATCCTGGTCGAGCACCGCGAGGACGGCGCGGTGGTCTCCGAGGCGACCGTCAAGATCTGGGTACGCGGCGAGCGGGTGATCGCCACCGCGGAGGGGAACGGCCCGGTCAACGCGCTCGACGAGGCGCTGCGCGCCGGTCTGGTCGCGCACTACCCCGAGCTGCGCGACTTCGAGTTGGCCGACTACAAGGTGGGGATTCTGGCGGGCAGCCACGGCACCGGGGCGGTGACCCGGGTGCTGGTGGAGACGTCGGACCACGGCGGTCGGGACTGGACCACGGTGGGTGTGCACCCCAACGTGGTGGAGGCGAGTTGGGACGCGCTGGTTGACGCCCTGACCTACGGGCTGGACCAGGCTCGGGGCGGACGGTCCGGGTTCACCCAGCCGGCGGGAGGCGCAGGTCGGTGAAGACCGCGCGGTGGTCGCTGCCCGGGATCGCGTACACCGCGGCGGCCTGGACCGCGATCCGCCGGTCCACCAACACGTGGTCGATGGTCACCGGCGGAATCAGACCACCGTCGTACGGCCCCCACGTGCCGGTGAGCCCGGTTCCGGCAGCGTCGGCCGCGTCCACGTACCCGGTGTCCAGCAGGGCGCGCAGCGGGGCGTGGTCGAGGGTGGCGTTGAAGTCGCCGGCGAGGATGCGGAGCTGCCCGTCCGGGGTGGCGGGGGGCTGGGCGGCGAGGTCCCGGCGCCAGTTTCCGACCTGGTCGATCGCGTACGGGGCGGCGGGGTGCACCGACTCGACCTGGACCGGCGCCGCCGCCGGGACGGCGACGGTTCCGTACGCCTGGAGGAAGCCCCAGCCGTTGCTGCTGTGCCGCACGCCGCCCGCGCTGATCGGGTAGCGCGCGTACAGCCCGGAGCCGGGGGTCCCCTCGACGGGGTGTAGTTCCCGGTACGGCAGGAGCTGGTCGAGCCCCAATCGATCCAACTCGGCCGCGATCGCCGGGGTGAACTCCTGTACGGCCAACACCTCCACCGAGTGCCGGCGGACGAGGCCAACCAGCGCCTCGGCGTCGGCGGAGCCGGCCAGCAGGTTGGCGGTCAGCAGCCGTACCGGTGGGCCGGTGGCGGCCGGCGGGGTGGACTCGAACGTCCGCGGTGCCACCACGGCGACCAGGGCCAGGGTCGCCGCCGCCGCCACCACCGCCGGCCGCCAGCATCGCAACGCGAGGAGCAGGATCAGGGGGAGCAGGCTGCCCGCGGCGGCGTACGGGGTGAAGGCCAGCAGCTGGACGAGGGGCCCGTGGTCGAGGCCGAGCAGGCGTACCGCGGCCCAGGCGGCACCCGGTGTCACGGCCAGCCAACCGGCCACGGTCAAAGTTGTCGGCCGCCGAAGGGGGGTACCTGTCTCCGCCACGAGCGCAGCCTAGCTAGTACTGCAACGGCAGTAGGCGAATCGGGTCTGTTCGCCCTGCCGCCGCGGCGCCGCTCGGCTTCGCCGTGGCCTGACCCCCGCGCTGGCGTGCTTCGTGCTCGGCCAGCGCGGGGGCCCTTCTCGCTTCTTCCCCGCCACGCACCTACCCCGGGCCGTCAGGAGACGAGGTGGAATCCTGCGCCGACGCCGCCCACCGCGTTCATCTCGTCGATGATGCTCAGGATCGGCGAGCTGTGCTGGAGGCCCCACGCGTTGCCTACCAGCGTCTGGCCGACGACGACGGGGGCGCCGGAGTCCCCGGACCAGGTCCAGACGAGGTGGGTGAACCAGATGCCGTTGGTGCCCAGCCGTATGCCGCAGGTGAGACCGGTCCTATGCCCCTGTTTGCACATGCGGGTTCCGGTGGCGGGTGGGGGTCCAATCGCGGTGATGGTCACCCCGCCGACGGTGCTGGTGGGTGTGACCCTGGTTTCGTCCAGAAGTATCACCGCGAAGTCCAGACCCTTGGGGCCGGTGTTGAGTAGGTTGTTGGGCGTACTGACGTAGGTCACCGTGCCGATGGGGCCGGTCGTCAGGTCCGGACGGCTCTGCTCGACCGGGGCGGGGGCGGCCGCCGTCCCGGCCGGTGAGGAGTCGAGATAGACCTCTTCGCCGACCAGTTTGTTGCCCTCGGTGTCGATGAAGCAGTGTGCGTTGGTCAGGGCCACCAGATTGCCGGTCCCATCGCGGCCGACCGCGGTGAGAGTGCAGACGCCGAAGCTGGTGGGCGCCTCCGGGGTCGGATGGAGCAGGAAGATGATGCCGTTGCCGCCGCCGACGGGTGTGCGCGTGGTGGCGGTGTTCGCGGACGGTGCCATGAGCGTCGGCGTCGCCTGCGCGGGCGTGGCGGCCGCTCCGACGACGACCGTCAGCACGGCTAGTCCGCTCAGCAGTTTCGCCGCTTTCCTGACGAACATGGCCCGACGGCTTGGCTTGTCCGTGGCTCTCACCATCGAGCCTCTCGATGTAAATGAACGAGTCATCCGGCAAGTGTCGCGGCGGGAACCGGCGCCGGGCCTGCGCGCGGGCCGGTCATTGCTGGCCTACGCCGATGACCAGCACGTTCGTCGGCCGAATGTCCGGGTCGGGGGGTCACGTCGGCGGGCGCGTGGGTGGCGTTAGTCCGTGGTCAGCTGGGTAGCTTCCGCTGCATCCCATCCCCAGCCTGCTCCGCCAGGGGTCCAGCCGTTCCAGCCCGCGCCGAAGCTGTCGAAGTCCTTGGGCGTTCGACGGGTTTTGTCCAGTATCAAGGAGAATTATCGGTAGTGGGCTTTCCAGTGCAGTAAGTCCGACGTTTGTCCGCCGTCCGACGCGGGAAGCAAGCACCGTGACGGACATCTCGGACACCTTGGCCCCCGAGCCCAGCTCGGTCGATCCCGACGCAGCTGGCACCGAGCTACGACAGACTCTCGCCGAGGTCCAGCGCGTGATCGTTGGGCAGGACCGGCTCGTGGAACGCCTACTCACCGCGCTGATCGCCGACGGACACTGCCTCCTGGAAGGGGTGCCCGGCGTCGCGAAGACACTTGCCGCGCAAACCCTCGCCACCGTGGTCGGCGGCAGCTTCTCCCGCATCCAGTTCACTCCCGACCTGGTTCCCTCCGACATCGTCGGCACCCGCGTCTATCGGGCGTCCCGGGAGACATTCGATGTCGAGCTGGGTCCGGTCATGGCCAACCTGGTCCTCGCCGACGAGATCAATCGCGCTCCGGCGAAGGTGCAGTCCGCGTTGCTGGAGGCGATGGCCGAACGCCAGGTCTCGATCGGCGGGCGGAGCTGGGAGGTCCCGGCGCCGTTCCTGGTGTTGGCCACCCAGAACCCGATCGAGTCCGAGGGGGTGTACCAGCTACCGGAGGCGCAGCGAGACCGGTTCCTGATGAAGGTGACGGTGGACTACCCGAGCGACGCCGACGAACTCGCCATCCTCTACCGGATGAGTAGCGACCGGCCGACGCCCCAGCCGGTACTCGACCCGCAACGGCTGCTCGCCCTCCAGGCCCGGGCGAGCCGGGTCTTCGTGCACCACGCGCTCGCCGAGTACGTGGTTCGGCTGATCCTGGCCACCCGGGACCCGAGCCGGTTCGGCCTGCCCGACGTCGCCCCGCTGCTCGCCTACGGGGCGAGTCCCCGCGCCACCCTCGGTCTGGTCGCCGCCGCCCGAGCCCAGGCCCTGCTGCGTAGCCGGGAGTACGTGCTGCCCGAAGATGTCCGCGAGTTGGCGCCCGATGTGCTTGCCCACCGGCTGGTCCTCTCCTTCGACGCGGTCGCCGACGGAGTGTCGGCCGAGTCGGTCATCCGGCGGCTGGTCAACGCGGTACCGCCGCCCCGGGTCGCCGGGGTAACCGACGCCGCGCCCAACCTGGTGGCGGCGTGAGGTGGCGCGGTCGGCCCGCTGGCCCGGTGTCGCCGGACCCCGGCCTGGCCGACCTGGCCGGGGACCGGCGGCTACGCCGGCTCGAGCTGGCCGTGACCCGGCGGCTCGACGGCCTGCTGCACGGCCGATACCAAGGGCTGCTCCCCGGGCCGGGCAGCGAACCAGCCGGCAGTCGGGAGTACCGGCCCGGTGAGGACGAGGTCCGCCGGATGGACTGGGCGGTGACCGCCCGGACCACCGTGCCGCACGTACGTCAGCTCGACGCCGACCGGGAACTCACCACCTGGCTCCTGGTAGACGCCAGCGTCAGCATGGAGTACGGCACGGCCGAACTGGACAAGCGGGAACTCGCGGTGGCCGCCGTCGCGGCAGTGGGCTTCCTCACCGCCGGGGTGGGCAACCGGCTCGGCGCGTCGGTGCTCACCCCGACCGGGCTCCGCCGCCACGCCCCCGGCAGCGGCCGTACCCATCTCTTCGGGCTGCTTCGAATGCTGCTGGCCGCTCCCCGGCACGGCGGGTACGACCAGGACACCGCACCGCTCGCGCCCCCCGACCTGGCCACCGCGCTGGATGGCGTACGCCGGGTGGCGACCCGCCGCGGGCTGGTGGTGGTGATCTCGGACTTCCTGGATGGCCTGCCCGAATCGCCCGGGCAGCCCGCCCCCTGGGAACAGCTCCTGCGGCGGCTCGCCGTTGCGCACCAGGTGCTCGCCGTGGAGGTAACCGACCCGCGGGAGTGGGAGCTGCCCGACGTTGGCCTGGTCACCCTGATGGACCCGGAGAGCGGCCGGCGGCGGGAGGTCTGGACCGGCGACCCCGGGCTGCGCCAGCGGTACGCCACGGCGGCTGCCGCCCAGCGGGACCAGGTACGCCAGGCACTACGCCGTGGCGGGGCGGCGCACCTGCCGCTGCGGACCGACCGGGACTGGGTCGCCGACATCGTGCGGCACGTGCACCAACAACGCCGGCTGGCGACCGTCCCGGTCCCCGCCGGGAGGGGAGGTAGCGGGTGATCTGGCTCTCGCCGACCCGGCTGTGGCTGCTGCTCGCCGTGCTCGGGCTGGCCGTCGGCTACGTCCTACTACAGCGTCGCCGGAGCCAGTACGCGGTGCGGTTCACGAACCTGCGGCTGCTGGACCGGGTGGCACCACAGCGACCGGTCTGGCGCCGGCACGTGCCGGCCGGGCTCTTCCTGGCGATGTTGGCGTTGCTGGTGGTCGGCTTCGCTCGGCCCACCGCCGAGGTGCGGGTTCCCCGGGAACGGGCGACCGTGATGGTGGCGGTGGACGTCTCCACCTCGATGCTCGCCGGGGACGTGGAGCCGGACCGGCTCAGCGCCGCCAAGGAGTCGGCCCGTCGCTTCGTGGAGGGTCTCCCCGACGAGTTCAACGTGGGCCTGGTCGCCTTCGCCGGCAGCGCCGCCGTCCTGGTGCCGCCGGACACCGACCGGGAGGCGCTGGACGAGGGGATCGATCGGCTGCTCGAGGGGGCGACCGGGGTGCAGGGCACCGCGATCGGAGAGGCGATCAACACCTCGCTCGGAGCGGTGAAGGCGCTGGACGGGGAGGCGGCGACGGACCCGCCGCCGGCCCGAGTCGTGCTGCTCTCCGATGGGGCCAACACCTCCGGCATGGATCCGATGGAGGCGGCGGCCGACGCGGTGGAGATGGAGGTCCCCGTGCACACCATCGCCTTCGGCACCGCCTCCGGCTACGTGGACCGGGGTGGTCGGCCGATCCAGGTGCCGGTGGACGGGCAGACCCTCGACGCGGTCGCCCGGGAGACCGGCGGGCAGTTCCACGAGGCGGTCAGCGTCGAGGAGTTGCGAGCGGTATATGACGACATCGGCAGCTCGGTGGGGTACCGCACCAAGCGACAGGATGTCTCGGCCCGGTTCATCGGCCTCAGCCTGGTCTTCGCGCTGGGAGCGGCGGCCGGCTCAATGCGTTGGTTCTCCCGCCTGCCCTGAGCCGCCGGGTGGCTGGGTGCGGGCGGCCGATCGACACGAGGAGCGTGGGTATGGCAGTGCAGAGCGGGCTGGGCGAACCGCGTGGCCCCTGGTTCATCTCGCCCGAGCTGGGCCCGGAAGGGCGACCCTGGCCAGACCAGTCCGGCTGGGCCCGGGCGGGCGGGGCGCACCGCTGGCAGCACCGGCTGCTGCTCGGGTTGGCGCTGGTGGCCATCTCCAGCGTCTCCGGGGCCGCGGCCGGTGGCCTGGTGGCGAGCCAGGACGGGCCGCCCGGGGCAGAAGCCGCCTCGGCCGCGCCGGTCCCGGCGGAGCTGGTGACCGCCGCCGAGCAGACCGTCCCGGGAGTGGTCTCGGTGCTGGCCGCCGGCGACGACGGCGCCTCCGCGACCGGCTCCGGCTTCGCCGTCGACGACGAGCAGCACATCATCACCAATGACCACATCCTGGCGAAGGGGGGAACTGGTTCGGTGACGGTGGAGTTGCCGGACGGGCGACGGTTCGCCGCTGAGGTGGCGGGCCGGGAGCCCGGCAGTGACCTCGCGGTGTTGCGGATACCGTCGTCCGCGGGTCTGACGGCGTTGCCGCTGGCCAAGCCGGGGACGACCCGGGTCGGTGAGCCGGTGCTGGCGGTGGGCTCGCCCCTGGGCCTCGCCGGCACGGTGACCGCCGGCATCGTGAGCGCCGTGGACCGGCAGGTGCGCCTCGGTGACAACCGGCACACGGCGGTGCAGACCGACGCCTCGATCAACCCGGGGAACTCCGGCGGGCCGCTGGTGAACGCGCGCGGTGAGGTGGTCGGGGTGAACACGGCGATCGCCACGATCGACGGCAACGGCTCGATCGGGATCGGGTTCGCCATCCCGATCGACCAGGTTCAGCAGACCGCCGACACGATCATCGGTAAGGGGGGCTGAGGCCGGCGGGGCCGGACCCCGGAAACGATCCGCCGGCCCGGTGTACCGGCCTGCCCGGTGCGCACCGGGGCCCAGGCGCTAGCCTCGGAAGCGTGGACAGTGGGCTGCGGGTGCACGATCGGTGGGTGGTGCCCGAGGCCGAGCTGCGGGAACGCTTCTCCCGGTCGTCCGGGCCCGGCGGCCAGGGGGTCAACACGACCGACTCCCGGGTGGAGTTGAGCTTCGATCTGGCCGCCGCACCGGGGCTCCCGGAGCCGCTGCGCGCCCGGGCCCTCGACCGCCTCGCCGGGCGACTCGTCAACGGCGTCCTCACCGTGACCGCCAGCGAGCACCGCGCCCAACTCGCCAACCGGGAGGCCGCCCGGGAACGGATGGCCGCGCTGCTCCGCGCGGCGATCGCACCGCCGCCGAAGCGTCGTCGCCCGACCCGGCCCTCCCGCGCGGCCAAGGAGCGTCGACTGGCCGAGAAGAAGCGGCGGTCCCAGCGCAAGCGGGACCGCCGCGTTGACGGCGACTGACCGGATCAGCCGGGTCGGCCAGTGGGCGGCGCCGCTTCGGCGGCGCCGGTCACCGGCGGCCTCAGGTGCCGGGTGAAGAACCGGACGGCACTGTCCAACTCGTGTTCGGGGAGCCGGTCGCCGTGCCGGCCCGGGTTGGCGTGCAGGGTTTTGTCGGCAGAGCCGAACGCGTCGAAGAGGGCCACACTCTGCTCGCGTGGCACTCGCTCGTCGTCCCACTGGACCAGAAATTCGATCGGTACGGTGATCTGTGCGGCGGCTTCCCGGAGCGCCGGGGCCGCGGCGCCACCCAGGCCGAGCACTGCCGCGCGGACCCGGGGCTCGGCGGCGACGAACGGAACGCCGAGCCCGCAGCCCAGCGAGATGCCCCAGTAGCCGACGGGTCCGCATTCGAGGTGGTCCAGGGCGGCCTGCCACTCCCCGACGGTCTGCTCGGCGACCCGGGCGTGGAAGGCGGTGAGCAGTGGGGCCAGCTCTGCCCCGGAGTCGGCGCGGGTCCGAATCTCGGTGGCCATGCGCTGGTAGTGGTCGTCGGTCGGGCGGTCGCCGTGGTTCGGGACATCAACCGAGGCGACCGCGAAGCCGCTGCGTACGAAGTGGTGGGCACGGTGGAGGACGGCGGGGTGGGTTTTGTGGTGACCACCGCCGTGGCCAATGAGGATCAGGGGGCGACCGGCGGTGGTGGGGTCAGTCTCCGCGGTCCACCGGACCGCGGGAACGCCGTTGACGGAGAAAGATTCCTCGCGAATGGACATGCCGATTGGGGCCTTTCACGGGTGCCTTGTGCGGGCGCTCCCTAGGCCATGCGGGGGAGGGAGTCCCGACCTGTTCCAGCGTTGATCGGACTCACCTCCTCAGGCAGTGGTCAGGCACGGCGGTGGCTAAGTTAGCACATCTGTCCCTACGTGTCGCACCGGTCAATCGCGTCGAGTAGCCGGGTGCGCAGCCGGGCGGCCCGTTCGGCGAAACCGCGCTGGGCGGCCGCGTACTCCACCCGTCCCGGTGGGGTCTCGACCGCAACCGGCGGGTAGCCCAGGGCAGTCAGGTCGTACGGCGAGGCGCGCATGTCGAGGGTGCGGACCTGCCCCGCCAGCTTGAAGCACTCCGCCACCAGCTCGGACGAAACCAGCGGGGAAAGTTTGTACGCCCACTTATAGAGATCCATGTTGGCGTGCAGGCAGCCGGGCTGCTCCAGGTCGTGCTGGCTGTCCCGGGTCGGCTGGAGGAGGTTCAGCGGCCGGGCCGGCGCGGTGAAGAAGCGGTACGCGTCGAAGTGGCTGCACCGCACTCCCCGCTCCTCGACGACCGTGGCGACCTGCGCCGGGCTCATCCGCAACGGCCAGGCGTTGTGCCGGACCTCGTCCTGGGTCTGCCGGTAGACCATCGCCCACTCGTGCATTCCGAAGCAGCCGAACTGCGGCGGTCGGCCGGCCGTGGCCGCCAACAGGGTCCGGATCCAGGTGATCGATTCGGCCCGTCGGGCGCGTACCGCCGGGGCGTCGAGGGTGGCGCCGGCGGCGCCGGCGCGGTAGTCCGCCCCGAAGTCGGCCGGGTCCGCGTCGCGCAGCACCACCCCCGCGCCGGGATGCCAGCGGCGGAGCCGGGCCGGCCGGTTGGAGTAGTAGGTGAAGAGGAAGTCCTGTACCGGATGCTTCTCGCCCCGGCGGCGGCGGGCCAGGTGTGGGGCCAGCCACCCGTCGATCCGCTCCTGGTGCGCCCGGCGTCGGGCCTGCCAGGTCGGCAGTTCGAGCACGGTCTCCGGTGGGGGTGAAGCGGCGGTCACCCGCCCAGGGTACGGCTGCTTTCGCGCTCCGGTTCGGGCACGTCAGCCCAGGACCGGCCGGCAGGCGGTCCCCAAGAAGTGCGAGAAAGGGCGGACACCGGTCCTTCGGGTGCCGACCTTTCTATGCTCGATCGGTGGCGAGTCGTAAAGGGGCCGACGTGCGATGGTAGCGCCAGATGCTTATGTGGCGACGGTCCGGCAACGGCTGGTGGCCGACGGATGCACGGTGACCGATGAGCGCCTCGGTGCGGCGCCGGTCGTGGTCGGCTACCGGTCTCAGGTGCGGCTGCTGGCCAGGATCCACGTCTTCACGGTCGTCGCGACGATGCACCGGGTGCAGGAGCGTGATCTGCGGACCTTCGTTGATGACGTGGTGCGGCTCGGACTGGACCGCAAGGGCCAGTGGCGCGGTGTGCAGTCGGGCGTCCTCGTGCTGCCGGTCCTGGTGACGGAGGCCGCCGCTCCCGCGGCGACGGCGTTGACCCAGCAGGCGTACCGGCTGAATCTGTCCGGCTTCGGGGCGATGGCCCAGCCGGCCGTCGTGGATGTCCGGGCCGGCCGGGTCTGGACCTTCCGGGGGACCCGGATCTGGGGTTACGCCTACAACTCGTTGATCAAGAAGAAGTACCAGACGTACCTGCCGGAGCCATCGGCTGAGGCCAGCTGAACGGCCCGAACGTCACGACTGTGGGCCGGACCGGCGTCAGGGCACGTCCACCCGAACGCCGGCGGAGAACACCCCACTGCGTAGCTCGAGTTGGGTTGGTGGCTGCTGGCCGGGCACCCGGAAGACCAGCGGGAGGACCATTCGGCTGCCGCCGGCCAACGGCTTGGCGAACACGTCCCGACCCTGGTTCACCCGGCGGGTCGCCGGCTCGTCGGTGTTGACGAAGTTACCGTCGGCGAGGTACGCCCGCTGGAGTTGACCGTGCCAGCTCTGCTGTTCCGGGGTGCGGTTGTGGACCCCGACGGTCGCGGCGCAGGTGTGTGCCGCCGAGGCCCGCTGGCAACTGATCCGGTAGACAGTGAACTCGAACGCCGCCTCGCGGAGCGGCTCCCCGACCGCCCCTGCGGCTGCGGTGCCGATCCAGGCGCCGCTGCTGGGATGGGAGTCGGTGTCGACGGCGGTGGCCTTCCGGGTGGCGGTCCAGGCCGCCGCGCCCACGGTGCCGGCCAGTACCACCGCGGCGACCGGGATGAGTAGCCAGGTCGAGGGCCGGCGGCGGCGTGCCGGAGCGGTCGGTGCTGCCGGTCGCGGATAGATACTTCCGCGACCTTCCGGCTGGGGCCGCGGGACCTGCGTCGGGCGCCGCCGCCGCTGCCAGGTCCACCAGCCGCCGACGGCGAGCGCGGCGAGCCCACCGAGGCCGGTGAGCAGTGCAGCCGGCCGCTGCCACACCGGTGGTTCCGGCTCGGCCGCCGCCGGCGTTGGCGCGGACTGCCAGGTCGCGGTCGCGCAGTCGTACGGGCGTTCGCCACCGGCGGCGAAGGCGCAGGCGGGCGCGGTCAGGGGCGCACCCGCCGGCCCGGAGAGCTCGGTACGGAGCGTGGTGGTACTCCGGGCGGGCAGCCGCAGATTCCAGGTGACCTCTGTTCCGGCCGTACCGCCGTGGTGGCTGGGACGGCCGCCGTCGGTGATCGAGGTCGCCGAGGTGCCCGGCGGGAGTTCCTGCCGGACGGTGGTGGAGATCGGGCGGTTCCCGTCGTTGCGGACCTGGATCCGGTACCTCGGTGCGGCGGTGTTCTCCGGCGCGACTTGTACGGTGACCGGCGGCTTCGGTGGTGGTACCGCCGCCCGGGTTGGGCTCGGCAACGCCGGCGGCGCGGCTGGCCGGTCCGGCCCCGCGGAGGGCTCCGCGGACGGCTGGCCGGCCGGCGCCGTGGCTGCCGCGGGCGGGGCCGACGGTCGGGCGGCGGGCGGCTGTGCGGCGGCCGGGCCGGGTAGCGCCGGCACGGCGGCGAGGATGCCGAGGCAGTAGACGAACCCGGCGAGGGCCCTGTGGTGTCGTGTCGATGCAGGCATACGAACGAACCTCCGGAGCCGACGTTAGGGCGGTGTCACGCCGGGCGGTAGGAAGTGGCGAAGCCGGGCCTCGGCGGGTGGTGATGGCGTAGGGTGCGCGGCGCGCCACGCGGCATCCGACCTGCGGCTGCGCCCGGGCGCCAGGCCGGGGATAGATTGTCCCGGTGCGTATCGCTCGTTTCGCTCATACCAAGGGAATGTCGTTCGGAGTCGTCGAGGGGGAGCCGGAGGCGGGTCCGCAGGGGCTGACCATCGCTGAGGTCGAGGGGCATCCGTTCGGACGGATCACCTTCTCCGGCGCCCGGTGGGCGCTCTCCGACGTCCGTCTGCTCTCGCCGATCCTGCCAAGCAAAGTTGTTTGCGTCGGCCGTAACTACGCCGAGCACGCGGCGGAGCACGGCGCCGAGGTGCCCCAGGAACCGTTGCTCTTTCTCAAGCCGTCCACCTCGGTGATCGGGCCGCGGGACGCGATCCGGCTGCCGGCGCTGTCGAAGCAGGTCGAGCATGAGGCCGAGTTGGCCGTGGTGATCGGGGCACCCGGTGCCCGGCGGGCCGATCGGGCCGCCGCTGCCCGCGCGGTCTTCGGCTACACCTGCGCCAACGACGTCACCGCGCGGGACCTGCAACGGGCGGACGGGCAGTGGACCCGGGCCAAGGGCTTCGACTCGTTCTGCCCGATCGGCCCCTGGATCACCACCGGCCTTGACGTCGCCGACCTGGAGATCCGGTGTGAGGTGGGTCGCGATCCGGAGGAGATGGAGGTCCGCCAGCTGGGCCGGACCCGGGACATGGTCTTCGACGTGCCGGCCCTGGTGTCGTACGTCTCACATGTGATGACGCTGCTTCCCGGTGATGTGATCCTGACCGGCACGCCGGCCGGGGTTAGTCCGCTCGTGGACGGGGATACGGTCACCGTGTGGATCGAGGGGGTCGGTGAGCTGACGAACCCGGTGCTGCCGGCCAGCTGATCCGATGCGAGGTTTCTGCAGCTCAAGCGCGTTCTGTCGGGGGCGATTTGGCCCTGCGGCGGGGGGAGGGTAATGTTTGTGCCCGGCGCTGCGAGGCGCCGATGGGGTATGGGGTAATTGGCAGCCCGACTGATTCTGGTTCAGTTAGTCTAGGTTCGAGTCCTGGTACCCCAGCGCTGTCCCGGCTCGGTTGAGTCGTGACCGCTGGTTCCAGCGGAGGTTTCGCCTCTGTTGGAATGCTTCCCACCCGCTGGGTGGGAAGCATTAGGTTCTGGCCCCGTCGTCTAGCGGCCCAGGACGCCGCCCTCTCAAGGCGGTAGCGCCGGTTCGAATCCGGTCGGGGCTACAGAAGCGGTGTGAGCCCGTCCCGTTGTCGGGGCGGGCTTTTCCGTTTTCCGGACCGGGTTAACCGATCACCTCGGGCCGGGTTCGTCCCGGTGTCCCGGACCGGTTTCGTCCGGCATCGGGAGGGTTGCCCGGCGTGGGTGCACCGCCCTGTCCCGGGGTGCACCGCCCCGTCCCGGGTTGTCCTGCCCCCGCCGTGGGCTGTCCTGCCCCCGCCGTGGGTGGTCCGGCCGGTGCCGGTAGACTATCCCCCGTACCGCTCAGTTGAGTGGTTGTTCGGGAAAATTCCTGGCCCCGTCGTCTAGCGGCCCAGGACGCCGCCCTCTCAAGGCGGTAGCGCCGGTTCGAATCCGGTCGGGGCTACTCATCCGCAACAGGCCCGGCTCGCCATCGCGAGCCGGGCCTGTTGGTTTCGGTCACCAAAGGCCGGTGGGCTACAGGCCGGAGAGCCGCTGGCCGGCTCGGACCACCGCCATCGCATGGCGTTCGCCGGGACGGCGGCCGAGCCGTTCGATGGGGCCGCTGACGCTGACGGCGGCGATCACTCGTCCGGTGCGATCCCGGATCGGCGCGGAGACGCTCGCCACCCCCGCCTCCCGTTCCGCCACGCTCTGCGCCCAGCCGCGGCGGCGGACCTCGGCGAGCGCGCGACCGGTGAACTTCGAACGGGGCAGGAGCGGCATGACCGCCTCCGGTGGCTCCCAGGCCAGCAGGATCTGCGCCGCGGAGCCGGCGATCATGGGTAGTACCGAGCCTACCGGCACGGTGTCCCGCAGGCCGCTGGCCCGCTCGGCGGCGGCTACGCAGACCCGCTCGTCGGCCCGGCGCAGGTAGAGCTGCGCGCTCTCCCCGGTGGCGTCCCGGAGCGCGCTGAGTAGGGGCTCGGCCGCGGTCAGCAGCACGTCGGGCGCGGCGTTGGCCAGCTCACCCAGGCGGGGGCCGGGGCGCCATCGTCCCTGGGTGTCGCGTACCAACATTCGGTGGATCTCCAACGCCTGCGCCAGTCGGTGTGCGGTTGCCCGGGGCAGCTTGGTGCGTTCAACGAGTTCGGCCAGGCTGGCGCCGTCCACGCAGGCGGCCAGGATGACCACCGCCTTGTCGAGAACGCCGACACCGCTCATACTGTGTCCCACAAGCCGAAACATACCTCCCAGAATTTAGGATGTCCAGATGGTGGGAGTCACTCCTGAGCCGAGGACCCTGGCCGAGAAGGTCTGGGCCTCGCACGTCGTCCGATCCGCCGAGGGCGAGCCCGACCTGCTCTTTATCGACCTGCACCTGCTCCACGAGGTGACCAGCCCGCAAGCCTTCGACGGGCTGCGCCTCGCCGGTCGCCGGGTCCGCCGCACCGATCTGACGATCGCGACCGAGGATCACAACACCCCCACCGGGTACGCGGACCCCTCGCACCAGTCCCGCCGCGGCGACCTGTTGACAATCACCGATCCCACCTCTCGAACGCAGCTCGAGACGCTGCGCCGCAACTGCGCCGAGTTCGGGGTGCGGCTGCATCCGTTGGGCGACCGGAACCAGGGAATCGTCCACGTCATCGGCCCGCAGTTGGGCCTGACCCAACCCGGGATGACGATCGTCTGCGGCGACTCGCACACCGCCACCCATGGTGCCTTCGGTGCGCTGGCCTTCGGAATCGGTACCAGTGAGGTCGAGCACGTGCTCGCCACCCAGACGCTGCCGCAGGCCCGACCGAAGACGATGGCGGTGAACGTCGTCGGTGACCTCGCGCCGGGTGTTACCGCGAAGGACCTGGTGCTCGCGCTGATCGCCCAGGTCGGTACCGGTGGTGGCCGTGGCCATGTGGTGGAGTACCGAGGCGAGGCGATCCGGAAGCTGTCCATGGAAGGGCGGATGACCGTCGCCAACATGTCCATCGAGTGGGGCGCCAAGGCGGGGCTGATCGCCCCGGACGAGACCACGTTCGACTACCTCCACGGGCGGCCGAACGCCCCCTCCGACGCCGACTGGGAGGCGGCGGTCGCGTACTGGCGGACGCTACCCACCGACGCGGGTGCGACGTTCGACTCCGAGGTGACCCTGGACGCGAGCCGGGTCACGCCGTTCGTGACCTGGGGCACCAACCCGGGGCAGGGCGCGTCGCTGGACGCGCGGGTGCCAAACCCGGAGGAGTTCGCCACCGAGCCGGAGCGGGCCGCCGCCCGTCGGGCGCTGGAGTACATGGACCTCGCCGCCGGCACCCCGCTGCGGGACCTCACCGTTGACGTGGTCTTCGTCGGCTCCTGCACGAATGGCCGGATTGAGGACCTGCGGGCGGCTGCCGACGTGTTGCGCGGGCGCCGGGTGGCCCCAGGCGTGCGGATGCTCGTCGTGCCGGGCTCCGCCGCGGTGCGGGAGAGCGCCGAGGCGGAGGGGCTGGACAAGGTCTTCGCCGAAGCCGGCGCTGAGTGGCGCTTCGCGGGCTGCTCGATGTGTCTGGGGATGAACCCGGACACGCTCCGGCCGGGCCAGCGCGCCGCCTCGACCTCGAACCGTAACTTCGAGGGCCGCCAGGGCCGGGGTGGGCGTACCCACCTGGTCTCCCCGCCGGTCGCCGCGGCCACCGCGGTGGCGGGCCGGCTGGCGGCCGCCGCCGATCTGTAGCAAGGGACACCGCTGATGGAGAAGTTCACCATCCACACCGGCACCGCCGTGCCACTACGCCATTCGAATGTGGATACCGACCAGATCATTCCGGCCGTGCACCTGAAGCGAGTAACGCGAACAGGTTTCGCGGATGCCTTGTTCAGTGCCTGGCGGGAGGAGCGGGCGTTCGTCCTTAACAATGAATCATATTCTGGTGCCTCGATTCTTGTTGCTGGTCCCGAGTTTGGCACCGGCTCGTCCCGAGAGCATGCCGTCTGGGCCTTGCGGGACTGGGGCTTCCGGGTCGTGCTGGCCCCGCGCTTTGGTGACATCTTCCGGGGCAACGCGCTCAAGGGCGGGCTGCTGCCGGTCGAGTTGGAATTGGAAGTGGTCGAAGAGATCTGGGATCGCGTCGAGGCCGATCCGAGCACGCCGATCACCGTCGACCTCGCCGCCCGTCGGGTCCAGGTTGCGGATGCGACCTGGGCGTTCCCGCTGGACGAGTTCAGCCGCTGGCGGCTGATGGAGGGCATGGACGACATTGGACTCACGCTTCGGCACGAACCCCTGATCGGTGCCTTCGAGGCGTCTCGGCGGCCGTTCCTACCGACCATCACATAGCCGCCTGCCCCGCCCCGCGAGGGAAAGTCGCCCCCACCGGCGTCGCTGGTGGGGGCGAATCTGTTGCGACACAAGGCTCTTTTTCTGTCGAATGTTTGTGTAGCGCCAGCACAGGGCATAACGTGCGCGCAGAATGGCTCGCGTCGAGTCAGTTGCACAATCGGGAGGAAGTCGTGAACAAGGCCGAGCTTATCGAGACGCTCGCCGTTCGCCTGGGGGACCGGAAGACGGCGACGGCCGCGCTCGACGCGGTCCTCACTGAGGTCCAGGCGGCGGTTACCAAGGGTGAGAAGGTATCGATCACCGGCTTCGGAGCGTTCGAGAAGCGTGTCCGGGGCGCCCGAACAGCGCGCAACCCACGGACCGGCGAGGCGGTGAAGGTCAAGAAGACCTCCGTCCCGACGTTCCGCCCGGGTACCGGGTTCAAGGAGATGGTGGCCAGCGGCAAGGTGCCGAAGGCCACAGCGGCGAAGAAGACCACCGCCGCCAAGGCGGCCGGGGCCAGGACCACTGGCGCCGCGGCCAAGAAGACCACCGCGGCGAAGGCGACGAAGACCACCGCTGCCAAGAAGACGACTGCCGCGAAGGCCACCGCGGCGAAAAAGACCGCGGCGGCCAAGGCCACTCCGGCGAAGCGCGCCAGCGCGGCCAAGGCCACCCCGGCGAAGAAGACCGCGGCGACGAAGACCGCCGCGGCCAAGGCCACTCCGGCGAAGCGCGCCACGGCGACGAGGACCACCGTGGCGCGGAAGGCCGCGACGAAGAAGGCGGCGCCCGCCACGAAGTCCACGGCGGCCCGGAAGAGCGCGGCGGCCACGAAGGCCACCGCGCGGAAGGCGCCGGCGAAGCGGGCGACCACGCGCTGAGCCGGCACCATCGGGGGCGTCCACCAACACGGTGGGCGCCCCCGATGCGCTACAAGGGGTCGGCGGCGAGGAGAGAGTCGCGCCGGCGAAGGCGAGCAGCCAACGCGCACTCGTCCTGGCTCTGGCCCGCCCGCGGCTCGTCCAGGTCTTCGGCTACCTCAACGGGCAGGTCGAGCAGGTTCGCCACCGGGCTGAGGGTCTGGGCGCAGCGCCGGGCCGACGCGGCGAGCAGGCGTACCGGCGCCACCACAGCCACCAGCGGCGCCAGCCGTCGGGCCTGGGCCCAGCCGGCACCGAGCCCGCCGGCCGCTCGGAGCCCGCTCGCCATCTGGCTAGCGTAGGGCCGTGCTGCCAACTCGGCGTAACAGCAACTCCTGCAGGTGCGCCCGGGGGTCGTCCCCGGTGCCCACGCGCCGGTGCCAGCTGCCCTCCGCGTCCAGCTCGAACGCCTCCACGTCGGGGCTGAACGCGGCGCTCAGCACGTGATCCAGCTCAGCCCGGGCCACCGGGTCATTGACCCGTATCAGGGCTTCGACCCGCCGGTCCAGGTTGCGGTGCATCAGATCGGCCGAGCCCATCCAGAACTCGGCGTCGCCGTCGTTGCCGAACCGGAAGACCCGCGAATGCTCCAGGAACCGGCCGAGGACCGAGCGGACCCGGATGTTCTCCGACAGGCCCGGGACACCGGGGCGGAGCGTGCACATGCCCCGAATCAGCAGGTCCACGTGGACGCCAGCCTGGGAGGCCCGGTAGAGCGCGTCGGTTATCTCCTCGTCGACCAGCGAGTTCACCTTGAACTGGACCAGCCCCGACTGGCCGAGCCGAACGTTGGTGACCTCCCGCTCGATCCGCTCGATCAGGCCGCTCCGGATTCCCTGCGGCGCCACCAGCAGCTGCCGGTACGTCGTCTGCCGGCTGTAGCCGGTTAGCACGTTGAACAGGTCGGTCAGGTCGGCACCGACCTCCGGGTCGGCGGTGAGTAGGCCGAAGTCCTCGTAGAGCCGGGCGGTCTTGGGATGGTAGTTGCCGGTGCCGATATGGCAGTAGCGGCGGATCTGGTTGCCCTCCTGCCGGACCACCAGTGCCGTCTTGCAGTGCGTCTTGAGGCCCACCAGGCCGTAGACGACGTGGCACCCGGCGCGCTCGAGCGTCCGCGCCCAGCCGATGTTGGCGATCTCGTCGAACCGGGCCTTCAACTCGACCAGCACCACCACCTGCTTGCCGGCCTCCGCCGCGTCCACCAGGGCGTCCACGATGGGGGAGTCGCCGCTGGTGCGGTAGAGGGTCTGCTTGATGGCCAGCACGTTCGGATCGGCGGCGGCCTGCTCGACGAAGCGCTGCACGCTGGTGGCGAAGGAGCGGTACGGATGGTGTACCAGCACGTCACCATCGCGCAGGGTGGCGAAGACACTGCGCGGCACCTCGCCCTCGGCGAGCCGCGGGTGGGTGGCCGGCACGAACGGCGGATCCTTCAGGTCCGGCCGATCCGCCTCGCCGTAGAGCTGCCACAGCGCCGACAGGTCGAGCAGACCGTTGACCCGCTGGACATCCTGGGTATCCATGTCCAGTTCGCGGACGAGGAGTTCCAGCATGTGTTCGGAGATCGAGGCGGCCACCTCCAGGCGTACCGACGGGCCGAACCGACGCCGGGCGAGCTCCCGTTCGAGGGCCTGCAACAGGTCTTCGTCCCGGTCCTCGTCAACCTCCACCTCGGCGTTGCGGGTCACCCGGAACAGGTGGCACTCCACCACCTGCATCCCGGAGAAGAGCTGGCCCAGGTGCACCGAGATCAGATCCTCCACCGGCAGCACCTGGACGCCCGGCTGGTCGCGGTGGACGCGGACGAACCGGGGTACGTTGTTGGGCACCTTGACCCGCGCGAACAGCTCCGGTCCGCCGTCCGGGGCGCAGACGGAGACCGCCAGGTTGAGGGAACGCCCGGAGATGTACGGGAACGGGTGGGCCGGGTCAACCGCGAGCGGGGTGAGTACGGGAAAGATGTGCTCACCGAAGTAGGTGCGCAATCGGGTCTGCTCGGCGTCGGACAGCTCACCCCAGCGGAGGATGTGCAGGCCGGTGGCGGCCAGCTTCGGCAGGAGGTCGTCGACGAAGCAGGCCGCCTGTCGGGAAACCAGGGTGGCGGTCTTCTCCGCGATCAGCTCGAGCTGGGTGCGCAGCGGCATCCGGTCGCCACCGCGGACCGGCAGCCCCGCGGAGAGCCGTCGCTTCAGGCCGGCGACCCGCACCATGTAGAACTCGTCGAGGTTGCTGGCGAAGATGGCGAGAAACTTCGCCCGTTCCAGCAGCGGGGTGCGCGGGTCCTCGGCGAGCGCGAGGACCCGCGCGTTGAAGTCCAGCCAGGAAAGCTCGCGGTTGAGGAACCGGTCGTCCGGCAGCGGTTGCGCGGCGGGCGCTTCGACGGGCAGCGCCGGCTGGTCCGGCACCGGGTCGAGTACCTCCTCCAGACCGGCTGCGCCGTCGGCCGGTCCGGTGCCCGCCGGCTCGGCCGGTCCGGCGCTGGTCGGCTCGGCCGGGTAGTCGGCGGTGTCGGTGCCCCGGGCGGACAGGAAGCGGCCGTTGGCCCCGCGGGGGCGGGAGCCGTCGCGGGATGGAACCGCCGGTCGGCCGGCGACGGAGTCAGCGGGGTGCTCGCCAGGGGTGCTCACCCGCCCATCTTGACCTGAGCCCGGTTAACGCCAAATGAACTTGGTCGGGGTTGCTCAGCTCATCGTCGGCAACGTCACGCGAATCACCGTTCCCGCCCCGTCGGTCTCCACCCGCAGCCGTTGGCCGAGGCGGAGCAGCCGCAGGCCGGAGGCGTCGAAGGCCGGCGCCGGAAACGCCAGCTCGGTGCCGTCGTCGAGGAGGAGCACGCCGCTGCGGGTCGTCGCGTCATAGGTGGCCACCGTGCCCTGCATGACCGGCACGCTACACGGGCCGGCCGGCGGTGGGGGCGGCCGCGCCGCACAGCGACGCGGTGCGCGCCCCCAGCCCGAGCCGGGTGGCCGCGGCCAGGTCGACGGCGGTGTCGACATCCCGACGCAGGGTCGGCCCGGCGCCGAGCAGGGGAAGCGCACCACTGGCCGCGTGCGCGGCCGCGGAGCCGGCCCCGAAGCGGGGATCCAGCGGCACGCCGGGCGGCGCGGTCAGCAGCACGGTGCCGGTGCCGGTGGCGTCGGGTACGTACCGGCGGGTCGTGGGGCCGGACCGCGCCGCCGACAGGGCGGCCGCCAACTCGACCGGGCGTAGCGCGGGCAGGTCCGCGGTGAGGCCCGCGATCCAGCCGGCCCCGGCGACTGCCGCGCCGTACCGGAAGGCGGGGTTGAGCCCGGCGGTGGGGTGGTCGGGCACCACCCGGGCGCCGGCCGCCCCGGCCGCCGCCGTCACCGCCGGATCGTCCGTCACCACCACCACCCCGGCGACCACCGGACAGGCCCGTACCGCCTCGATCGTGTCGACCGCCAAGGCCAGCGCCAACGCCTCGTGGGGCTGGCCGGGCAGCGCGCCGCGGAGCCGGCTCTTCGCCGCGTCCAGCCGCTTCACCGGCACCACTACGGTCCACACCTGGGTCACCCCGCCATCCTGCCAGCCCGGTGCCGGTACCCTCACTGGCCGGACCCGGGGCGAGCAGGCATGATTTCACCTCGCGGGCGTTGCACCAGGTGGGGTGTACCGGCGGGCCGGACGGTGGCGGTAGAAGGAGGCGTGGGTGGCGCGGCGCAGGAGCGGGTTCTGGCCACGGTTCGCTGTGGTGCTGGTCAAATCCGTGATGACGATCTGGACGCGGCGGAGTTGGCGCGGCATGGAACACCTCCGCCGCCCCGGCGGGATGATCCTCGTGCCGAACCACATCTCGCACGCCGACCCGCTGGTCGCCGCGCACTTCATCTACGACTCTGGACGTTGGCCGCGGTTCCTCGGCAAGGCCAGCTTGTTCCGAATTCCGCTGGTCGGCGGGATCTTGCGCCGCTGCTGGCAGATCCCGGTCGAGCGCGGCACCACGGCCGCGGTGCAGTCGTTGGACCGCCTGGTCGAGGTGGTGAACAGCGGCGGTGCGGTGGTGATCTACCCGGAGGGGACCACGACCCGGGAACCCGAGCTGTGGCCGATGAAGGCCAAGACCGGAGCGGCGCGGCTCGCCCTGGCCACTGGCGCCCCGGTCATTCCGGTGGCGATGTGGGGGGCCGAGCGGATGTTCGACCCCCGGACCTCCCGGCTGAACCCGCGTCCCCGAATTCCGGTGACCGTCGTCGCCGGGCCCCCGGTCGACCTGGACCGGTGGGCCGGCGTCCCTCCGACGAAGGCGGTGCTTGAGGAGATGACCGAGGTCATCATGCTGCGTCTGCGCGATCTGCTGGCCGAGGTCCGGCAGGCCGACCCGCCGCCGCTCTGGGAACGCCCCCGCCGCCCCGAACGCCCGGGAGCGGCGACATGAGCGGGCACGTCGCCGTGTTGGGGGCCGGGTCCTGGGGGACCGCCTTCGCCAAGATCCTCGGTGACGCGGGCCGGGAGGTCACCCTCTGGGCCCGGCGACCCTCGGTCGTGGCGGCGCTGCGGGCCGAGCGGAGTAACCCGGAGTACCTGCCCGGTCTGGTCCTGCCGGAGCGGGTGACGGCCACCGGTGACGCCGGGGAGGCGATCACGGGTGCTGAGCTGGTGGTGCTGGCGGTCCCGTCGCAGACGCTGCGCGGCAATCTCGCCGAGTGGCTCCCGTACCTGCACGGCGACGCCACGCTGGTCTCCCTGATGAAGGGGATCGAACTCGGCACCACCAAGCGGATGAGCGAGGTGGTCATGGAGACGGCCCGCGTCCCCGCCGACCGGGTGGTCGTGGTCTCCGGGCCGAACCTGGCGCCCGAGATCGTCGCCGAGCAGCCCGCCGCCACCGTGGTCGCCTGCCCCGACGTGGACCGGGCCACCCTCGTGCAGCGGTCGATCACCACCCCGTACTTCCGCCCGTACACCAACGACGACGTGATCGGCTGCGAGCTGGGGGGCGCGGTCAAGAACGTCATCGCCCTCGCGTACGGGATCGCCACCGCGATGGGCTTCGGCCACAACACCCGGGCGATGCTGGTCACCCGTGGGCTGGCCGAGACCGCCCGGCTCGGGGTGGCGCTCGGCGCCGACCCGCTCACCTTCGCCGGCCTCGCCGGCATGGGTGATCTGGTGGCGTCCTGCTCCTCCCCGTCGGCCCGCAACCGCACCTTCGGCGAGCACCTCGGCCGGGGGGCAACCCTGGAGGAGGCGCGGATCGCCACCCGGCAGACCGCCGAGGGGGTCAAGAGCGCGCTGGCCATCCGGGATCTGGCCCGGGCACACGAGATCGAGATGCCGATCACCGAGCAGGTCGAGCTGGTCTGCCACGAGGGCGGGGACCCGCGACGTGCGGTCGCGGCGCTGATGAGCCGTACGACGAAGCCGGAGTGAGACGGTGCCGGGAGACAACGACGGAACCCGCTGTGTCCGTGCCGGGCTGCCGGAGCCGGTGCCCGGGGATCCGTTCCTGCCCGGCCCGGTCTTTGCCGCGCCGTACCACCTCGATCCGGGGGCCGGGCCGGCGGGCGCGCCGAACGGCTACGGTCGGACGGACAATCCGACCCGGCGGCGGCTGGAGGCGGCGATCGGTGAGCTGGAGGGGGGCGACTGCCGGGTCTTCGCCAGCGGCCAGGCGGCGATCACCGGGCTGCTGCTGAGTGTGTTGCGTCCCGGCGACACGGTGCTGCTCCCCGCCGACGGCTACTTCTCGGTGCGGGCGTTCGCCACCGAGACCCTGGCCGGCATCGGGGTACGGGTGCTCCTCGCGCCGACCGCCGGGCCGTATCCGGAGCTCACCGGCGTACGTCTGGTGTTGGTGGAGTCCCCGGCCAACCCGGGCCTGGACGTCGTCGACCTGCCCGCGTTGGCGGTGCGGGCACGGGCGGCGGGGGCCCTGTTGGTGGTGGACAACACCACCGCCACCCCGCTCGGGCTGCGTCCGTTGGAACTCGGCGCCGACCTGGTGGTGGCCTCGGGCACGAAGGCGCTCACCGGCCACTCGGACCTGCTGCTCGGGTATGTTGGCACCCGGTCGGCCGAGTTACTCGCGGCGGTGACCCGGTGGCGGGACCACACCGGGGCGGTCCCGGGCGCCTTCGACGCCTGGCTGGCACACCGATCCCTGGCCACCCTCGACCTGCGGCTGGGCCGGCAGACCGCGAACGCCGCGGCCCTCGCCGCGTTGCTGGCGGAGCAACCGGGAGTGACCGGGCTGCGCTGGCCGGGCCGACCGGAGGACCCGGCCTACCCGGTGGCCGTGGCGCAGCTGCGCCGGATGCCGGGGGTGCTCTCGTTTGATCTCGGGGACGCCGACCGGGTCGCCCGCTTCGTCGCCGCGGCTCGGCTGGTGGCGGCGGCCACCTCGTTCGGCGGGCTACACACCACGGCCGACCGGCGGGCCCAGTGGGGGGACGACACCCCGGCCGGCTTCGTCCGGCTCTCCTGCGGCGTCGAGGACACCGCCGACCTGGTCGCCGACGTGGCGGCCGCGCTGCGGGCCGTCGACGGCTGACCCGCCGCCGGTTCCCCATGGCGGGTCGCTGGTGTGGGAACTAGCCTCACGTCATCGTCTCCGGAGTGGGAGGGCAGAACGTGGGCAGCGCGGCAACGCCGGTGGTCGTTGGCTTGGACAACGGCGGCACCAGCAACAACGCCACCGTTCTGACGGTGGATGGACGCTTCCTTGTGGACGGGTTGCTGGAGAGCCCGAGCGAGGTCCAGGCCGGTCCGCAGGCGGCGATCGAGGCTCTCGCGGACGCCTTTGCCGGGGCATTGGCGTCGGCCGGGGTAGCTCGGGATCTGGTCCAGGCAGTGGGGCTGGACACCCCCGGTCCGGCCAGCGCCGCCGGGGTGATCTCCTCGCGTGGCTCGACCAACTTCTCCCCGCCACAGTGGCGGGGTTACGACGTGCGGGGTGCACTTGAGCGGCGGCTCGGCCTGCCGGTGGTGTATCTCAACGACGGCAATGCCGCCGCCCTCTACGCGCACCACTCGTATTTTGGTGCGGATGCGGCGCGTCGCTCGTCGGTCTCCGTGGTGGTCGGTACCGGGCTCGGTGGTGGGCTGGTCGACGGCGGGCGGGTGATCGCCGGTGCGGCCGGCATGGCGGGTGAGTTGGGGCACGTGCAGCTACCGCTGGCCGGCCTGCTTGGCCCCGGTCAGCCGGATCCGGTCTGCGGCTGCGGGTTCGTCGGGGACGCGGAGAGCGTCGTGTCGCTGACCGGGATCGCCCGTAACCTGCTGCCGTACTGGCTGACCCGATTCCCCGGGCATCCGCTTACCGCGCAGCCGCCGGCGCGGGCCGCGAAGCTGGTCCGTGGGCTTGGCGAGCGGGGCGACCCACTGGCCCGGGAGATCTTCACCCAGCAGGCGACGGCGATCGGCCGGCTGTTCACCCTCGTGGCGAATCTGGCCGACCCGCACGCCTACTTCGTTGGCGGGGGCGTGGTGGAGGCGGCCCCAGAGTTTCGCGACTGGTTCCTCGCCACTGTCCGCGAGCACACCGTGCTGCGGAAGGAGCAGGCGGCGGTGGCGACATTTGCGCTGGTGCCGGAGCGGGACATGGCCGGGGCCCGGGGGGTGGCCCTCGCGGCGCTGCGGGCGTCGTCGGCACCGGGGCGGTGACCGGGGCGGCCGGAGGGCTACCGGTGGTCGGGCGACGGTGGGACCAGTACCGCCGCCCGACCGGTCACCGGCGTGGTGGCGCGGCGGTGAAGGTCGTCCAGGCTGCGGGGGTGAAGAGCAGCGCCGGGCCGTTGCGGTCCTTCGAGTCGCGCACGCCCACCACCTGCGGCAGCGTCGCGATCTCGACGCACGCTCCCTCGTCTCCGCTGTGGCTGCTGGTGCGCCAGTGGGCCCGGGTCAGCTCTGAGCCGATCGTCGGGGTCATGGTCCTACCGTCCCTCCACGAGGTGCCGAAGCTGGTCCCGGCTGTCTGCCGGGCTGAGGGCCACGCTCCGCAGGTGCTCCATGATCTTGGTGCAGGTGCGGAGGTCGCCCGGGCGGTCGAGGACCATCTGGCCGGCGACCGTCTCCACCGAGGCGATGACGGGGTCTTCGGGGTCCGCGAACTCCAGGATGTGCAGTGAGCCGCGGGTGCCGCGGTGATAGCCGGCGGTCAGTGGGATCACCTGGACGGTGACGTTGGGCAGCTCGCTCGCCTTCAGCAGGTGGCTCAGCTGCGCCGCCATCACCGTCCGGTCGCCGACTGGCCGGAGTAGGGCGCCTTCGTCGATGATGGCGTCGAGGATCGGCGGGTGCGGTGCGGTGAGTCGCTGCTGCCGGTCGAGCCGAAGCTGGACCCGCTGCTCGACCTCGTCGTCAGTCAGGGTGTGCGGACCGCCCCGCATCACGCCACGGATGTAGTCGGCGGTCTGGAGTAGGCCGGGTACCACGGAGGGCTCGAAGTTGGCGATCCCGGTGGCCTCGGCCTCCAGCGCGATGAAGTCGATGGTGCGCCGGTCGAGAAGGTACGAGTAGGAGACCCACCAACCGGGCTTACGTGCGTCCTTGGCGAGCTGTGCCGCTGCCGCGATTTCGTCTGGCGCGACACCGTAGAGGGTCAGAAGCGCCCGGACGACCGCCGGGCTCACCAGCGTCTGTGCGTTCTCGTAGCGGGACAGGGTGCTGCGGGTGCTGCTGATTTCGTCCGCTGCGGACTCCAGGGTGAGGCCGGCGGCCTCCCGGTGCATCCGCAGGGCGATGCCCAGCCGGCGGGCGCGGGCGGTTTTCGGGGCCATGTATCGATCCTTGCACATCTTTGGGAGGCGGTAAATGAGAGAACGTGGGTGAGAGTTGCATTCACGGCTGTCGCGGTGTCACTCTGTTGTTAGGTCCTCGCTGGCGGTTGTCGTGGCGACGGTGGTGGCGAGCGACTCGGAGGGATGAGGCGCGCGGTGGTCGGGTTCCCTCCCCCGGACCCGATTGCCGCGTGCTGCCCCGATGGCTCGCCGTCCGGAGGGACTCGACATGCGAACTGCCCGGTTGCCCCGACAGCGCCGTGGCGCCACCGAGCCCGGTCAGGTGGCGCTGACCCGATTCCTGGTGGTGCTCACCGATGTGCGCTCCCAGGACTGCGACCGGGACGAGCGGGCCAGCCCGGAGCGGCGCCGCCAGGTGGTGGGTGCGAGTAGCCGCGAGGCGGCCGAGCGCATCGCGGGAGCGTTCATGGCGCTGGGCATGGTGCGGGCGGGTCGGCAGCGGGTCAAGCTGATTGCGATCGGCCGGCGGCGTACTCGCGGGTAGTCGACGGCCCATCCGGCTGCCGGAACCAATCGGGTCGCCTACTTCCTGCCCAGCTAAACCGATACATCCCCAAAATCCGGTTACCCACCGTATTGTGGGGCGGCTGGTTGCCAAGCCCTCGCGCTCTCAACGGGGTATCGCCCGCCGACGTTCACCACGCACAGTAAGGTCACCAAGGTGAGCGCCCCGGCAGATGCGACGAGCCGACGAAGAGGTGAGGGCCAGTGACCACCCCAGGCAAGACCCGTGTGGCGGTCGTGTTCGGCGGGCGCAGCCCGGAGCACGGCATTTCCTGTGTCAGCGCCGGCAGCGTGCTGGCGGCGCTTGACCCCGACGAATACGAGGTCGTGCCGGTGGGGATCAGCCGCGCCGGCCAGTGGGTCTTGACCGGAGGCGATCCGGGCCAGTTCGCGATCAGTGCCCGGCGGTTGCCGGAGATCACCGCGGAGTCCGGGGACGCCATCATGCTCAACGCTGACCCGAGTAACAGTGGGCTGCTGGTACTCGAAGCGACCGCGGGGCCCCGGGCTCTCGCCGACGTGGACGTGGTGTTTCCGGTCCTGCACGGCGCCTACGGGGAGGACGGCAGCATCCAGGGGATGCTGGAGATGGCCGGCATCCCGTACGTCGGGGCGAACGTCTTCGCCTCCGCCGCCGCCATGGACAAGGAGTTCACCAAGAAGCTCTGCGCCGCCGAGGGCATTCCGGTCGGCCCGTACGCGGTGCTGCGCAGCGGCATGACCTTGACCGAGCGGGACAAGCAGCGCCTCGGCCTGCCGGTCTTCGTCAAGCCCTCCCGAGCCGGCTCATCCTTCGGGATCACCAAGATCAGCGACTGGGCGGAGTTGGACGACGCGGTCGCCACCGCCCGGGAGATCGATTCCAAGGTCCTCGTCGAGGGTGCGATCGTCGGCCGTGAGATCGAATGTGGGGTGTTGGAGGGCGAGGCCGGTGGGACGCCGGAAGCCTCCGTGCTCGCCGAGATCCGGGTGGTTGGGGAGCACGACTTCTACGACTTCGAGGCGAAGTACATCGACGCCGAACTCGCCTCGGAGTACGACATCCCCGCCGACCTGCCGGAGCGGGTGACCCGCCAGGTCCAGGAGTACGCGGTCCGCGCCTTTACCGCGCTCGACTGCGCCGGGCTGGCTCGGGCTGACTTCTTCATCACCCCCGAGCTGGATGTCTACCTCAACGAGGTCAACACGATGCCCGGCTTCACCCCGTCGTCGATGTTCCCGCGGATGTGGGCGGCCGCCGGCCTGGAGTACCCGAAGCTGATCAGCCGCCTCATCCGGACCGCCCTGCACCGCGGGGCCGGGCTGCGCTGAGCCGCCTCGCCGCCGGAGGCCGGCCCGGCAGGTCCGGTCGCGGCGGCGGCCCGGCGGCGGGGTCTACGCGGGGCGGCAGCCCGCCGGGGCGTCCGCAACGGAGGGGACCGTAGCGGTGATCGTCTCCGAGATGGGGGAGACCCATTGCAGCGGCTGGTCGTAACCGTCGGGCACCCGGACCGTGACCGTCGTCTCCCGGTCGACGGTGCTCAGCACGGTGCTGCCCGCCGCCTCGCTGCCGTACCAGCAGACCCGGTTGACCAACCAGAGCTTGTCGGTGTCGGCGAAGGCCGGCGCTGCGCCGCCGCAGGCCACGGTGAGGGCTGGGTCACCGTACGCGGCGTTCTGCTCGGGGCCGGCGGTGACCGGACGCTGCGGCAGCTCCCGGATCGTCGGCGGAAGCTGGGAGAGCAGGGCGCGGCAGACGGTGGCGGGGCGCTCGGCCAGATCCGGAGCGGCCATCTCCACCGGGGCGGTGGCGAGCGGCCCGGGGGCCGTCGCCGACGCACCCGGCTCGGATTCCGGCTGATCCGAGGCGAACTGGTTGAACGCCAGGACGCCGGCCAGCACAGTGGCCGGGAGCGCGACCGCCGTCGCGATCAGGGCCGCGGCGCGGTTGGAGCGTTCCCGGCCGCCCCCCGGAGACCCGCCGGTGGCCGTCGGGCGGGCGGCGGTGTCGTCCCCGAGGGTGGGTGCGGCGTCGGGGGCGGTGGTGGTGGTTTCGGAGGAGTCGGGCAGCCTGCTCACTTAGAGACGCACCACCGAACAGGTGAGGGTGCGGGTGATTCCCGGCACCATCTGCACCTTGCTGACGATGAGGTCGCCGAGCTCGTCCACGGTCGGTGCTTCGCAGAGCAGCACCACGTCGTAGGGCCCGGTGACGGCGTCGACGCGGACAACCCCGGTAATCTTCGCGATCTGACCGGCCACGTCACGCGCTTGGCCGACCTCTGTCTGGATGAGTATGTACGCCTGTACCACGTTCGACCTCCCTCCGTCGCCGCCGGATGAGCGGCCTGAAGGGAGAAAATACCCTACCGACCAGGCCGGATTCCGATCGGCGGAGAAGGAGAAGCGGTGAGCGAACGCGGCAACGGCGTCGTGGGGCTGGGTGAGTTCGGTCTGATCGACCGGGTTACCGCTCGGTTGTCCTACGGACCGACCGTCCTGCTCGGCCCCGGGGACGACGCGGCGGTGGTGGCCGCCGCGGACGCCCGGGTTGTCGCCTCCACCGATGTGCTGGTGGAGGGGCGGCATTTTCGCCGGGACTGGTCCGGAGCGCAGGACATCGGCCACCGGGCAGCTGCGGCGAACCTCGCCGACATCGCGGCGATGGGTGCGCGACCGACCGCCCTGCTGGTCGCCCTCTGCATGCCACCGGAGCTGTCGCCCGGGTGGGCGGAGGAACTGGCCGACGGCCTGGCCGCGGAGGCTGCCGTCGTGGGGGCCAGCGTGGTGGGCGGGGACATGTCGGCGAGTCCCACCCTGACCATCGCGGTGACCGCACTCGGTGATCTCGGTGGCCGGGCGCCGGTGACCCGGGCCGGGGCCCAGCCCGGTGATGTCCTGGCGCTCGCCGGCCGGACCGGGTACGCGGCAGCCGGTCTCACCGTCCTGTCCCGAGGCTTCCGGACCCCGCGGCTGCTGGTCGAGGCGTACCGACGACCCGAGGTGCCGTACCCGGCCGGACCGGCGGCGGCCGTCGCCGGGGCGACCGCGATGATCGATCTTTCGGATGGGCTCCTCGCCGACCTGGGGCATGTGGCCCAGGCGAGCGGGGTGGCGGTGGACGTGCGGCGGGACGCCTTCGCGGTGCCCCGGCAGATGCGCGACGCGGCCCAGGCGCTCGGCGTCGATCCGTACACCTGGCTGTTGACCGGCGGGGACGATCACGCCCTCGCGGCGACCTTCCCCCCGACGGCGGTGTTGCCGGCGGGTTGGCAGCCGATCGGTGCGGTCACCGCTGGCTCCGGGGTGACCGTTGACCAGCGGCAGTGGGAGGGCTCCGCCGGCTGGGACCACTTCCGGTAGGCGCACCCGACGGTCGTACCCTGCACTGGTGCAGAACCTGCAGATTCACCTAACCCGATTCGACTCGCCGGCGGCACAGCGGCTGATCAAGGCGGCCCTCGCCGACCTGGGCGTGCGATACGGCGGCAGCGGGGACGAGACCCCGGTGGACGCGGCCGAGTTCGAGCCGCCCGCCGGGACCTTCCTCGTCGCCGAGCTCGACGGCGAGTCCGTGGCCTGCGGCGGCTGGCGCAGCCACGACGGGTCGGTCGAGACAGCCGAGCTGAAGCGGATGTACGTGGCACCGCACGTCCGGGGGCTGGGCGTGGCCCGAGTCATCCTGGCGGCGGTGGAACAGTCCGCGCGCGAGCAGGGCCGGCGGCGGATCATCCTGGAGTGCGGCGATCGGCAACCCGAGGCGCTCAAGCTGTACCGTTCATCCGGCTACGGGCGGATCCCGAACTTTGGCTTCTACAAGGATGCCCCGGGCTGCGTCTCGTTCGGCCGGGCCCTCTGAATCCGCGCTCCGTTCGGCGGGTGTCCCGCTCCGGGGCCGCTCGGCGGGTGTCCCGCCCCCGGGTCCGCTCGGCCGGCGCCCGGCCCGGTAACGCAAAACCGGCGGACCCCTGACGGGTCCGCCGGTGCGGTCTGGCTGGGATTACCGCGTCAGGCGCGGGTGACCTTGCCAGCCTTGATGCAGGACGTGCAGGCCTTCAGCTTCTTGGTGGTGCCACCACCGGCCGGGGTGCGCACCGACTGGATGTTCGGGTTCCAGCGGCGGTTGGTCCGCCGGTGCGAGTGGGACACGTTGTGGCCGAAGCCCGGCCCCTTACCACAGACGTCGCACACGCTAGCCACGGGATACTCCTGGGATTGATCCGTTCATGAGGTCGTCACCAGGCGCTGCCCGGGCAACCTGGTCAGGTTACCCGATGCCTGCTCGCGATGCCCAACCCCCCTCCACCTCGCCCCGGTGCGCACCACCCCGGCCCGGCGCGGACTCGTTCGGCGGTGCGTGGACACGCCCGGCGCACGCCGCCGGGCCAGACGCGGGTCAGAGCGCGCCAGTAGGCTACTCACCGTGCTGGACACCCTCGATGCCGCCGCGGTCCGCCGTTGGTGCGCGGGTGGGCTGGTCGCGTTGAAGCGCCACCAGGGCGAGATCGACCACCTCAATGTCTACCCGGTGCCCGACGGTGATACCGGCACCAACCTGGTCCTCACCCTCACCTCGGCGCAGCAGGCGTTGGCGATGGAGCTGGACAAGCTGCCCGACGACGGGCCCACCCCGCACGGGCAGGCGCTCCGGCTGATGGCCCGGGGTGCGCTGCTCGGCGCCCGGGGCAACTCGGGAGTGATCCTGGCGCAGATCCTGCGCGGCTTCGCGGACGCGCTGGCCGCGGTCCCGGTGGTGCGGGGCCGGGCGCTGGCCGCCGCCCTGCGCGCCGCCGCCACCGCCGCCTACGCCGCCGTCGCCGCTCCGGTCGAGGGGACGCTGCTCAGCGTGGCCGCCGCCGCGGCGCGCGCCGCCGAGCGGGCCGGCCGGGACGAGTTGTGCACCGTGGTCCGGGCCGCGGCCGACGAGGCCGCCCAAGCCCTCGGCCGCACGCCCCAGCAGCTGCCGGCCCTGGCCCGCGCCCGTGTGGTTGACGCCGGTGGGCGGGGCCTCTGCCTGCTACTCGACGCCCTGGTCGAGGTGGTCACCGGGGAGCGTCCGGCGCGTCCGGAGTTCACCGGCCGTTCGCCCCACCCGCCGGCCGACGATTCCCGCGAGTGCAACGGGTCAACGTACGCCTACGAGGTGCAGTACCTGCTCGACGCCGAACCGGCGGCGGTGGCCCGGCTGCGCGAGGAACTCGGCGCTCTGGGCGACTCGCTGGCGGTCGTCGGCGATGGCGCGGTCTCCGGCGGCACCTGGAACGTGCACGTGCACGTGGACGATGTCGGCGCGGCAATCGAGGCGGGAGTGGTCGCTGGTCGTCCGCACCGGATTGTGGTGACCCGCTTCGCCGATCTGCCCCGGCCGCCCGCGTCGCCGGGGCCCGAGCCGGCGCCGGACCGCCGGGCGGCGGTGGTGGTGGCCACCGGGGTTGGCATCGTCGAACTCTGCACCGCGGCGGAGGCAACGGTGCTGGAGGGTGTCTTCTCCACCGATGAGCTGTTGACCGCCGTCCGCGCCACTGGTGCGGCCCACGTCGTGGTGCTGCCCAACGACCCGGGCACCCGGGCGATGGCGAACGACGTGGCCCGAGCGGCGTACGAACTCGGCGTCAGGGTCAGCGTGGTCCCGACCCGGTCGCCGGTGCAGGTGCTCGCCGCGCTCGCCGTCCGGGATCCGGGTCGGCGCTTCGAGGACGACGTGATCGCGATGGCCGAGGCCGCCGGTGCCTGCCGGTACGCGGAGGTCTGCTACGCCAGCCGGGCGGCCCTGACCGTCGCCGGTCCCTGCCGGCCGGGGGACGTGCTCGCCCTGGTTGACGGCGAGGTACACCTCATCGGGGCGGACCTGCTCGACACCTGCACCGCCGTGGTCGACCGGATGCTCGGCGGCGGTGGCGAGCTGGTGACCCTGCTGGTTGGGGCGGACGCCCCCGCCGGCCTGACCGAGGCGGTCCGCGAGCACGTGGTCCGCTCCTGGCCGTTCGTCGAGGTGCAGGTGTGCCTGGGCGGGCAGCCGCACCACCCGCTCCTGGTGGGGGTCGAATGACCTCCGACCAGGCCACAGTCGACACTCCGTTGGGCAAGCTGGTCGGGGCGAAGACGGCGAAGGCGCTCGCCACCCACCTCGACCTGCACACCGCGGGTGACCTGCTCTATCACGTCCCCCGCCGGTACGACGAGCGCGGTGAGCACACCGACATTCGGTCCCTGGATGTCGGTGAGCAGGTCACCGTCCTGGCCCAGGTGCAGCGCACCGCCGTGCGTCCGATGCGCCAGCGCCGCGGAAATCTGCTGGAGGTGACGGTCGGTGACGGTTCGGGGGGCGCGCTGACCCTGACCTTCTTCGGCAACCAGGTCTGGCGCGAGCGGGACCTACGCCCCGGCCGGTGGGGGCTGTTCGCCGGCAAGGTCACCGAGTTTCGGGGCCGCCGGCAGCTCAACGGCCCGGAGTACGTGCTCCTCGGCGACGGTGCTGAGGGTGAGGTGGCGGCCAGCGAGGAGGTCGAGGAGTTCGCGGGTGCGTTGATCCCGGTCTACCCGGCCGCCGCGGCGGTGCCGACGTGGGTGATCGCCCGGTGCGTGCGGGTTGTACTGGACACTGTCGACCCACCGGCGGATCCGGTACCGGCTACCGTGCGGAGCGTTCGTAACCTGGTCGGCCTCGGCGCCGCCCTGCGCGAGGTGCACCGGCCGGTCAGTAAGGAGGCGCTCTACCGGGCCCGCCGCCGGCTCAAGTGGGACGAGGCCTTCGCGGTGCAGCTCACCCTGGTGCGACGCAAGCGGCAGGCCGCCGACCGTCCAGCCCGACCACGACCCGGAGTGGACGGTGGCCTGCGGGACGCCTTCGACGCCCGCCTGCCGTACCAGCTGACGGTCGGCCAGCGGGAGGTCGGCACCGAGATCGCCACCGACCTGGCCACCGACCACCCGATGCACCGGCTGCTCCAGGGCGAGGTCGGTTCCGGCAAGACGGTGGTCGCGCTGCGCGCGATGCTGCAGGTGGTGGACGCCGGTGGGCAGGCCGCCCTGCTGGCCCCGACCGAGGTGCTCGCCGCCCAGCACTACCGCGGCATCCTCGACCTGCTCGGGGCGCTGGGGCGGGCGGGCGAGCTGGACGCCGCCGAGCACGCCACCCGGGTGGAGCTGGTCACCGGGTCGCTGGGTGCCGCGGCTCGTCGCCGGGCACTCGGCGAGGTGCGGAGCGGCGCCGCCGGCATCGTGCTGGGCACGCACGCCCTGCTGTACGAGGGCGTCGACTTCGCCGACCTCGGGCTGGTGGTGGTGGACGAGCAGCACCGCTTCGGCGTCGAGCAGCGGGACGCGCTGCGGGCGAAGGCGGAGCAGCCACCACACGTACTGGTCATGACGGCCACCCCGATTCCCCGTACGGTGGCCATGACCGTCTACGGAGACCTGGAGGTCTCCACCCTGTCGCAGTTGCCGCGGGGGCGCTCGCCGATCGCCTCGCACGTGGTTCCGGCCGCGGAGAAGCCGGCTTTCCTGGACCGGGCGTGGCGCCGGCTGCGGGAGGAGGTCACCGCCGGCCACCAGGCGTACGTGGTCTGCCCGCGCATCGGCGACGGCCCCACCGCCGACGAGGAGGCGGCGCCGGAGGACGATGACACCGCGCGTCGGCCGCCGCTCGCGGTGACGGAGGTGGCGCCGCTGCTCGCCGAGGGGCCGCTGCACGGGCTGCGGCTCGGGGTGCTGCACGGTCGGCTGCCAGCGGAGGAGAAGGACGCGGTGATGCGTTCCTTCGCCGCTGGTGATCTCGACGTGCTGGTGGCCACCACCGTGGTCGAGGTCGGAGTGGACGTGCCGAACGCCACCGTGATGATCGTGCTGGACGCCGACCGGTTCGGGGTGTCCCAGCTCCATCAGCTGCGCGGTCGGGTCGGCCGTGGCTCCGCGGCGGGGCTCTGTCTGCTGGTGACCGAGGCGCTGGAGGGCAGTCCGGCGCGGGAGCGGTTGGACGCGGTGGGGTCGACAACGGATGGTTTCAAGCTCGCTGAGCTCGATCTGGAGCAGCGCCGCGAGGGCGATGTGCTCGGCGCCACCCAGTCCGGTCGCCGCTCGCAGCTGCGGCTGCTGTCGCTGCTGCGGGACGCGGATCTGATCCGCGACGCCCGGACCGAGGCGATCAATTTGGTCGAGGAGGATCCGGAGCTGGTGCGCCATCCGGCGTTGGCGGCGTCGGTGGCGGCCCTGGTGGACGCGGACCGCGCCGAGTACCTGGAGAAGGGTTAGCCGCGCCGGGGGCGACGGCGACCAGAGCGGGATTGGCCGGCATGGCCGGTCCGGCGGGATCGGGTCCGGCTCGGCAAGCCCGGGCGGTATCGGTCCGGACAACGGCGAAGGGCGGGCCGACCACCTGGTCGGCCCGCCCTCAGCGGTCAGTAACCCTCAGCTCAGGCGGTGAACCGGAGCTTGCGACGACGGGCCATGACGAACAGGCCGCCACCGATGGCCAGCAGCACGGCGGCGCCGGCGGCGATGCCGCCCGCCGCGGCACCGGTCACTGGCAGGCCCGGGTCGCCGCCGCCCGCACCGGGGGTGCAGTCCTCGGGCTTCTCCCAGGCGATCGGCTCGGGGTTCTCGATGCCCTCGCCGCTCGGCGTGACGGTCAGGCCCTCCTCGGCCGGGAAGGACACGGTGCCGCTCATGCCCGGCTCGACGGTCAGCGTCTGCGGCTCACCCTTGTTCGGGGTGAAGGTCGCGGTGACGGTCTTGCCGTCCTCGGGGTTGTCGATCTCGAAGATCAGCTCGTCGCAGGTGGACTTGAAGGCGCCGGTCGGCTCGCCCGGCTTGACGCAGTCGTCGGCCGGCTCCGGCGTACCTTCGAAGAGCGGCTCGTCGACACCCTTGGCGGTCACCTTGATGGTGGTCGCCTGCTCCGCCGGAACCTCCACCGAGGCGCTCTCGCCGGGCTGGACCTTCACCTTCTCGACGAAGTCGTCGCCGCCCTCGACGGTGAACTTCGCCGGAGCGGTCGCGTCGGCGGCATTGTTGAGCGTGACGTGGACGACGCCCTCGCAGTCAGCCTGGATGCTCGCCGACGGGTTGGCGACCGTTGCAGCCGGTGGCTCGGGGTTCGTCGGAGTCGGAGTCGGCTTCGGCGCCTCGCAGGTGCCGCAGAACTTGACCTTGGCCGTGCGCACCCGGTCCTCGACGAAACCGTTGTCCCATTCGGCCCGGACGGCCAGCGACGCCATGGTGACGTCGCTGTCCACCCGCAGGGTGGCGGTTAGTGCATCCTTGACCGAGTGCGGGTACGTGTCACCGTCGGTGACGTTGATTTCGGGGATGGTGACCTCGGTGGCCTTCCCCCCGACGTAGGTCTTGGCAACGACCTCGACCAGCTTGTAGTGCTTGACGTCCCTGGGGGCGTAGGCCTTGATGGACCAGTTGACCTCCCACTCGCCGGTGGCAGCGTCGCACTTGGCCTTACCCGTGACTTCGCTGTGGTGGGCGCTGGCGGGGGTGGCGAAGATCGCTACCCCGGTGAGGCCGAGCAGGGTGCCAGCGGCTATGGCACTGGCACGCCGGAATAGGGCATGGAGACGGTTCACGTCTGCTCCTGAATGAGGGATCGGACGACGTGCCGGGCGGACGGGAGATAGCGGCGACGTTGGCGTGGACCGCGGGCTCACGGCGCTCGCCTGGGCACAGGCTGCGCTCGCCAGAGCGGGCGCACGAATGGTGACTGTACTGGTTTTTGATCAATCTCGGGGGTTGAGATGAGAGGCCTCGCATGATGTTGTTGATTCGTGATCATTGATTGGCGGAGGGTTGTCAAATGATGACTGTCCGATGTGTGCGGATGAGTGGACGGCGGCCCGGTTTGGACCGGACGCGCTCGGCTGGGCACAGGTGACGTAGCGTCGCAGCATGACCAGGAGCAGGCGTTGACACGCATCGTGGCGGGCGCGCTCGGTGGACGCCGCCTCGCCACCCCGCCCGGCGCCGGCACGCGGCCCACCTCTGATCGGGTCCGGGAGGCGCTGTTCAGCGCCGTTGCGGCGGCCGTCGACCTGGAGGGGGCCCGGTTCGCCGACCTCTACGCCGGGTCCGGGGCGGTGGGGCTGGAGGCGCTCTCCCGGGGCGCCGCGCACGTGCTTTTGGTGGAGTCGAACCCGCGGGCCGCCCGGACGATCCGGGAGAACATGGCCGCCCTCCGGGCCGGTGCGGCTGCCCGCCTGGTCACCGGGAAGGTCGCCACCGTGCTCGCCGCCGGCCCCGAAGGGGGCCCGTATGACGTGATCTTCGCCGACCCGCCCTACCCGGTGTCGGACGAGGAGGTCTCGGCCATGCTCGCCGCGCTCGCCGGGAACGGGTGGTTGGCGCCCGACGCCCTCGTCGTGGTGGAGCGGTCGAGCCGCAGCGGCCCGGTCGACTGGGTGCCAGGTGTCACCGGTGAGCGCAGCCGCCGGTACGGGGAAACCATTCTTTGGTACGGTCGCCGATCATGAGGCGTGCGGTCTGTCCCGGCTCGTTCGACCCGGTCACCAACGGTCATCTCGACATCATCGGCCGAGCCAGTCGGCTCTTCGATGAAGTGATCGTCGGAGTGCTGATCAACCAGTCGAAGACCGGTCTGTTCACCGTTGACGAGCGCATCGACATGCTCCGCGAGGTGATCTCGTCGTACGACAACGTTCGGGTGGAGTCGTTCCGTGGCCTGTTGGTGGACTTCTGTCACGCCCAGCGGGCCAGCGTTCTGATCAAAGGGCTCCGGGCGGTCAGTGACTTCGACTACGAGTTGCAGATGGCCCAGATGAACATCGGCCTGGCCGGCGTCGAGACGCTCTTCATGCCGACCAACCCGCTCTACTCGTTCCTCTCCTCGAGCCTGATCAAGGATGTCGCGAAGTGGGGTGGTGACATCTCCGCCCACGTGCCGGAGGTGGTCCGCGAAGCCCTGCTGGCCCGCCTCGACCCGCCATCGCGTCTCTGACCCACAGCCGGTGTCTCGGTTTCGTCGTTGCTGTCTCGGTTCCTGGGCCGGTGTCTCGTTCCGGTCCGCCACCGTCGACGACCCCTCCCGGCGACGCGCCGGTAGGGGGCATGATGCGCCGGTGGACGGCACAGCGCATCATGTGTGGGGCGCCGAATCCGGGTTCAACCCGCATCATTGAGATCGGCCGACGAACAACAGGAGTGAGGTACCAGTGGACCCGCTCGATCGAATCGACGAACTGATCACCATGGTGGAGCAGGCCCGCTCCGTGCCCATGTCCCGCAACAACTGCATGTTCGACCGGGGCGAGATGGTCGCTGTCCTCGACGAACTGCGTGCCGAGTTGCCCGCGGACCTGCGTCGGGCCGCCGCGTTGCTCGATGAGCGAGACAAGATCATGGAGGCCGGGAAGCGGGAGGCCGACCGGATCATCGCGGAGGGGGAGACGGAGCACGCCCGACTCGTGTCGGTGAACGAGATCACCGTCTCGGCCGAGCACGAGGGGGCGCGGATCGTCGCCGAGGCGCGGGCCGAGGCGCAGCGGCTCCGGGACGAGGTGGACGACTACGTCGACACCGCGCTCGCCAACTTCGAGCAGTTCCTTACCCGAGCCCTCGCCTCGATCGAGCGGGGTCGGGACAAGATGCACGCACTCCGGGAGATCGGTACGTTCAGCGGAGAAGAGGCCGAGCGGCCATTGAACTTCTAGGGCCGGCGGCCAGGACCGCGGGTTGAGCCGTGCCGAACGGGCACGGTGTGCCGCTGCCGTGGGGTGGAAACGCCCCCGGTTCGACTCTGCGGCGACCACCCAGGTAATCTCGGGTGTCGGCCCTCCTACCGGCCGGAGTCTAACTATGCCCAAGCACACGTCTGCACCACTCGACCCCAGGTCGCCGCTGGTCCTCGACACGAGGGACCTGCCGCGTCGACCTGGCGCGTTGCGTACGGTCCGGCGGGTGGCGGCGGCACCGGCGGACCTCGGCGTGGAGTTGATCGGCGTGCCGGCGGGTGCTGATCTCGACCTCGACCTGAGGTTGGAGTCGGTATCCGAGGGGGTGCTCGTCTCCGGGACCATCAGTGTTCCCATCAAGGGCGAGTGCAGCCGCTGCCTGCGCGAGATCGACGACGTCGTGGCCGTCCCGGTCCAGGAGCTGTACGCGTACGAGAACAGCACCACGGACATGACGGCCGGCGAGGACGAGGTGGGCCGGATGCAGGGCGATCTGATCGACCTGGAGCCGGTGCTGCGGGACGCGGTGGTGTTGACGCTGCCGACCAACCCGCTCTGCCGGGAGGACTGCCCAGGCCTCTGCCCCGACTGCGGGGTGGGCTGGGCCGAGCTGCCGGCCGATCACAGCCACCAGCAGGTCGACCCGCGTTGGGCGGCCCTGTCGCAACTGACCCGTAAAGAGGAGTAAGAACCGTGGCCGTCCCCAAGCGCAAGATGTCGCGCAGCAACACCCGGTCCCGTCGGGCGCAGTGGAAGACCGCGGCGGTTGCGACCGTGGCCTGCCCGCAGTGCAAGTCCGCCAAGCTGCCGCACGCCGCCTGCTCCGTCTGCGGCACCTACAACGGCCGCCAGGTCCTTGAGGTCTGACCTGGACGACGAGTGACGCCCCCGACCTCTGGTCGGGCGGCGCGTGCGCCCCGGCGCTCGCCCGATGCCCCGGCTCCCATCGCCACCGGCTGGCCTGTTCCGGTCGAGGTCCCGGTGGAGCCGGGCATCGTGCGGATCGCCGTCGACCTCCTCGGCGGGGACGACGCTCCCGCCGTCGTGGTTGACGGCGTTCTGCGGGCCTTCCGTGCCGACCCCGACCTACACGTCCTGCTCGTCGGCCCGCCCGAGGCCGTCGCCGAGCTGACCGCCACCCTCGATCCGGCGCAGCGCGTCCGGGTCGCGACCTGCCCCGCTGCGCGGGGAGACCCCACCACCGCCCGAGCCAACGCCGCCGTTGGCGCCGCGGTGAACGCCGTCCGCGACGGCGCCGCCGACGCGCTCGTCTCCGCTGGTTCGACCGGGGCCACCGTCACCGCTGCCGCGCTCGGGCTCGGCCGCTGGCCCAACGTCCGGCAGCCGGCCCTAGCCGCCACCCTGCCCGGAGTTAACGGCCCGGTGGTCCTCCTGGACGTCGGCGCCTCGTTGGAGCCCCGTCCGGCTACCCTCGCCCGGCACGCGGCGCTCGGTGCCGCATACGCCGCCGTCACGCATGCGCTCGAGTCGCCGCGGGTCGGGCTGCTCTCGATCGGCACCGAGCCCGGTAAGGGCGACCGCGCCCGTCGCCTGGCCGATCCCGCCCTCGCCACGGCGCCACTGCCGTGCGCCGCTCGCTACGTCGGGCTGGTCGAGGGGTACGACGTCGCGTCCGGCGCGCGCGCCGATGTGGTGGTCACCGACGGATTCACCGGTAACGTGCTGCTCAAGGCGATCGAGGGCGCGTACGCACTGACCGGTGGCCCACCGGCTGACGGCCGGGCCCCCCGGGCCGCTGCGCTGCTCGGCGTCGCTGGCACGGTGGTGGTCTGCCATGGTGCTGCCCACGGAGGGGACATCGCCTCGGGTATCGCGTTGGCCGCCCACCTGGCCCGGCGTGGGGCCGCCGACCAGGTCCGTGCGCTCCTCTCCGAGCTCGGCGCGGAAGCTCACCCGGACCGCTACGACCGCATCACCGACACCGAGGTACGCACATCATGAGCATCGACAAGCGTCGGCGACCGGCCGTCGGACACCTGGAGGCGGCGTTCGGCGTGGCGCTGGACCCGGAGCTGCTGGAGCGGGCGTTGACCCACCGCTCGTACGCGTACGAGAACGGCGGCCTGCCCACCAACGAGCGGCTGGAGTTTCTCGGCGACTCGGTGCTCGGCGTGGTGATCACCACCGCGTTGTTCCACAACCATCCGGACCTGCCCGAGGGGCAGCTGGCGAAGCTGCGTGCCAGCGTGGTCAACATGCGGGCCCTCGCCGAGGTGGCCCGCGACCTGGGGCCCACCGGCCTCGGCCCGTACCTGCTGCTCGGCAAGGGGGAGGAGAGCACCGGCGGACGGGACAAGGCGAGCATCCTCGCCGACACGCTGGAGGCGCTGCTCGGTGCGATCTATCTCGAGAGCGGCCTGGAGACCGTGGCGGGCGTCATCCACCGGCTCTTCGACCCGCTGATGGCCGAGTCGGCCGGGCGGGGCGCGGCACTGGACTGGAAGACCAGCCTGCAGGAGTTGACCGCCGCGCAGGGGTTGGGCGTCCCGGAGTACCGGATCGAGGGCACCGGGCCCGACCACCTGAAGACCTTCACCGCCTGGGTGGTGGTGGCCGGCCGGCGGTACGGCGGCGCGGAGGGGCGGAGCAAGAAGGAGGCCGAGCAGCGGGCCGCCGAAGCGGCCTGGCGGACGCTGACCGAGCAGGCGGGGCAAGAACCGGCCAGCGCCGGCAGCGGGGCGGCCGGCAGTGCCTGAGCTGCCGGAGGTCGAGACCGTCCGGCAGGGGCTGGCGCAGTGGGTGATCGGGCGGCGGATCGCCGAGGTGCGGGTGCTGCACCCGCGCGCGGTGCGCCGACACCCAGCCGGTGCCGCCGACTTCGCCGACGTGCTCGTCGGGACGACCGTCCGGGACGTGCGGCGGCGTGGAAAGTACCTCTGGCTACCGCTGGACAGCGGCGATGCGGTGATCGGGCACCTCGGTATGTCGGGGCAGCTGCTCCTGCAGCCAGCTGCGGCGCCGGACGAAACCCACCTCCGGGTCCGGTTCCGGTTCGCTGATGACGGACCCGAGCTGCGCTTCGTCGACCAGCGAACGTTCGGTGGGTTGTCGGTCAGCGCCGGGGGCGCGGAGCTGCCTACGGAGATCGCACACATCGCCCGGGACCCGCTGGACCCGGAGTTCTCCGACGCCACCTTCGTCGCGGCGCTACGCCGCCGCCGTACCGAGATCAAGCGAGTTCTGTTGGATCAGACGGTGCTCTCCGGCGTGGGCAACATCTACGCCGACGAGGCCCTCTGGCGGGCGCGGTTGCACGGTGCCCGGCCGGCCGACGGGCTAACCGGCCCGGCCGCACTGCGTCTGCTCGGGCACGTCCGGGACGTGCTCGGCGAGGCGATCAAGGAGGGCGGAACGAGCTTCGACGCCCTGTACGTCAACGTCAACGGCGAGAGCGGCTACTTCGACCGGGCGCTGAACGTGTACGGGCGGGCGGACCAGCCGTGCCGGCGGTGCGGTGCGCCGGTGCGCCGCGAGGCGTTCATGAACCGCTCGTCGTTCAGCTGCCCGCGCTGCCAGCCGCGGCCCCGTGGGCCGGCATCGACTCGCGGCTGAACCGAAAGCGCCCGGTTGAGGTACGCCGTTCGGCGTTGCTCAACCGGGCATCGGGTGGGGGCGGACGACAACCCGTGGTCAACGGGGTGCGGCGAAGACCTGCGTCCAGTAGGGTCCGTTGCTGTTCGCGATGCCGACCCCGATCTCGGTGAATTTGCAGTTCAGGATGTTCGCCCGGTGGCCGGGGCTGTTCATCCAGGACTTCATCACCTCGGCCGGCGACTGCTGGTTCCAGGCGACGTTCTCCCCGTAGGTGCTCCACTGGTAGCCGACGTCGTCGAGTCGGTCGCCGGGGCTACTGTCGTTGCTGCCGTCGTGCGACATCTTCTTGTTGTCGGCCTGGTCCTGGCTGTGCCGCTGGGCGGCGGTCATCAGCTTGTCGTCGATGCTCAACGGCGCGCATTTGGCCGCCTTGCGCTCGATGTTGGCCAAGCGAACCACCTCGGCGGCGTCTGCACTGACGTCGCCGTTGGCGGGCGTGGTGGTGCTACTGGTGGGAGGCGCGGTGGTGCGGCTCGGGGTGGGCTCGGAGGCGGCGGTGGAGCGTGACTGCGTCGAGCTTGGCCTGTCATTCGTCGTGCTCGACGGCGACGGTGTTGGTGACGGCGCGGTCGGCAATGCCTCGGAGCGGTCCGAGGTCGGCGTCGCGCTGGGGAGCGCACCGTCCTCGATCGGGCTTGTCGCCGCGATGTCGTCGGTGGCCGAGGTGGGGCTGGTGTTATCGCCGCCGCCAGCGAGGGTGACGGCGCCGACCCCGAGGCTCACGACCAGCGTGGCCGCCGCGGCGGCGCCGCCGATGAGCAGCGGTCGTCGGTTCCGACGGCCGGGTCGATCCGCACCGGCCGGCAGGTCACCGATTGGTGCGGCTTCCGCGACGGGCGGCATGCTGGCCGTCGGTTCGTCGGTGTGAAAGCCGGTCGGCCTCGGGTCCGGCCACTGGCCGGTGGGCTCGGGCCGTCCGGCGGCGGCGCCGTGCCAGCTACCGGTGGGCTCGTCCTGCCCGCCCGCGAGTCGCTGGTCCCGCCAGTCGCCCGGCTGGTCCTGCTGCCAGCTCTGGGTGGGCTCCCCGGGCTGCCAGGTCGGGGTGGCTTCCCAGCCCTGCGTGGGCGGCTCGTGGTAGGGGTCACCGGCGCGTCCGTGAGGTGGGTGTTCCGCGGCTCCCCAGCTCCGGACGGGCGCGCCGTCGGGCCGCCAGGGCGCGGTCGGCTGCTGCTGGTCCCACTCGTCGGCGGTCCGGCCCCATCGGTCGGTGGGCTGCTCCCATCGGTCGGTGGGCTGCTCCCATCGGTCGGTGGGCTGCTCCCATCGGTTGGCGGGCTGCTCCCCGCCGCCGGAGGGGCTGTCCGGCTCGTCACCGAACAGGTAGGCGGAGCGCGGCTCCGGACGGTCCGTCGGCCACGCTGGTTGGTCGGCCGGCGGTTCTGGTTGCCGACGACTACCGTCCGGGTTCCTCGGGTCGTTCCAGCCGTACACGACGGTTGCCTCCACGGGTTGAGGTGTGGGCCGGGGCGACGCTACGTCGCGGCTGCTGGCTGCGGCAACGTGGCTAAGAAAGAGTTAAGGGGAACCCGGACTCGCGGGGTGGGGAGTTGGCGGAAGTAGTGCGTACAGTTGGGGGTCCGGACAGTGCATGTCCGCGCCGAAAGGCAGCCCCCGTTAGGTGGACAGGTCGACGTGGAGATGGTCCGGCCTGTAGCAACTTGACGAAGGAGGGGGTGTCAGCTCAATATGTAGGTGTCGCCAGTCGCGCCCGGTCATGCCCAGAATTTGCTGGATTGACAGTCGCGTACTAACTGGGCGCGCGTTGGCCGGCTCTTCCGGCAGCGCATATCAAGGAGTCAACATGGCGAAGGCCCTGTACGGCCACGTAGGTGCGGCGCCCGATCGGCGCCTGCTCGACGAGGTCACCCGACTGCGTGCCACGGTTCAGGCACTGGAGTTCGAGATCACGCGGTTGCGTGCCGAGAACGATCGGCTCGCGGCGGCGGCGGCCGAGGCGGATGACCTACTCCGTCTCGCTGAGCCGGCGCTGACCTGATTCACCAGGTCCGCACTGGTCCGCAGTCCGTAGAAAACCGAATCGCACCAGGCAAGAAGCGCGCCGACACGACCGTGCCGGCGCGCGGTTCTGTGTAGCCCGTCACCTGTGTCTCCCGTCACCTGTGTAGCCCGTCACCTGTGCGGTCCGGCACCTGTGCGGTCCGGCACCTGATTCGGTGCCGGGGGCGCTGCATCAGGGCCCCGAATCACCGCGCGTCCTGCTCGGCTCGGACGTGAAACCTGAATCGGATCTGCCCGGCGGTCGCGCCGCAGGCGGGTCGCGTGCGCGGTGGCTGCCGCCTGCGGGTTAGTCTGCGGGTTCACCAGTTCCGTGCGGCCGGGCGACGGTACGGCGGCCACCGGACGAGGATCGAGAAGGTGTATCTCAAGAGCCTGACGGTCAAGGGCTTCAAGTCCTTCGCCTCAGCGACGAAGCTGAAGCTGGAGCCGGGCATCACCTGCGTGGTGGGTCCGAACGGCTCCGGCAAGTCAAACGTTGTCGACGCAATCGCCTGGGTCCTCGGCGAGCAGGGCGCGAAGGCGCTGCGGGGCGGCAAGATGGAAGATGTCATCTTCGCCGGCACCGCCGGACGGGCGCCGCTGGGCCGGGCCGAGGTGACCCTCACCATCGACAACACCGACGGCGCGCTGCCCATCGAGTACACCGAGGTTTCGATCACCCGCCGGATGTTCCGCTCCGGCGAGAGTGAGTACGAGATCAACGGTGACTCCTGTCGGTTGCTCGACATTCAGGAGTTGCTCAGCGACTCCGGTATCGGCCGGGAGATGCACATCATCGTCGGGCAGGGGCGGCTCGACGGCATGCTGCATGCCAAACCGGAAGACCGGCGGGCCTTCATCGAGGAGGCGGCCGGCGTCCTCAAACACCGCAAGCGCAAGGAGAAGGCGCTGCGGAAGCTCGACGCGATGCAGACCAACCTCAACCGGCTCACCGACCTCACCGCCGAACTGCGCCGCCAGCTCAAGCCACTCGGCCGGCAGGCCGAGGTGGCCCGGCGGGCCGCGGTTATCCAGGCGAACCTGCGGGACTCCCGGCTCCGACTGCTCGCCGACGACCTCGCCACGCTACACAGCACCCTGGCCAAGGAGATCGCGGACGAGACCGCGCTGCGCGAGCGGCGCGAGCGAACAGAGGCCGAGCATGCCGAGGTGCAGGCCCGCCTCGGCGAGCTGGAGGCGGCGCTCGCCGAGGACGCCCCGCTGCTCGCCGCCGCCCAGGACACCTGGTACCGGCTCTCGGCCCTGAAAGAGCGATTCTGGTCGATGGAGCAGCTGGCTCGGGAGCGGCGGCGCCACCTGAGCGCCACGCCGGACGATGAGCGGCCGGGTCGGGACCCGGACCAGCTTGAGGCGGAGGCGGAGCACGTCCGCGAGCAGGAGGAGGAGCTCCGCGCGGCGCTCACCGACGACCAGGTCCGGCTGGCCGAGGCGGTGGAGCACCGCCAGGAGCTGGAGCGGCAGCTCGCCGCCGCCGAGCGGGCGCTGGTGACGGCGGCGAAGGCCATCGCCGACCGGCGGGAAGGGCTGGCCCGGCTGGCGGGACAGGTCAACTCCGCCCGCGCCCGCACGGCCACCGCCGGTGAGGAGATCGAGCGCCTCAGCGCCGCGTACGCCGACGCTCTGGCCCGGGCGGAACGGGCCCAGGCCGAGCTGGACGCCGTGGCGGAGCAGTCCACCGAGGCCGATCGGGACAACGCCGGCCTGGACGCCTGCCACGCGGAGGCGGTCGCCGCCCAGGAGCAGGCACAGGCGGGGGTCCGGTCGTGCAGCGACGCCGAGCGATCCGCGGAGAAGGAAGCCGCCACCTGGAAGGCCCGCGAGGAGGCGCTCGCCCTGGGCCTGCGCCGTAAGGATGGCGCGGGCGCCCTGCTGGCTCGGGCGGGTGAGGTGCCGGGGCTGCTCGGCGGCCTCTCCGGGCTGCTCACCGTCGCGCCCGGGCACGAGGCTGCGCTCGCGGCCGCGTTGGACGGGCTCGCCGACGCCGTCGTGGTCAGCGGCGTGGACGAGGCGGCCGAAGCGATCCGCCTACTCAAGATTTCCGATGCTGGTCGCGCTGGTCTGCTGGTGGGCAGCCCGGCCGGCCCCGGCATGACCGGCCCGGCCGACGCGCTGCGCCCCAAACTGCCGGACCGGGCCCAGTGGGCGCCGGACCTCGTGGAGTGCGACGGACAGATCCGTCCGGCCGTACACCGGGCACTGCGGGACGTCGTCCTCGTCCCCGACCTCGCCACCGCCGCCGAGGTCATCGGCGACAACTCCGAGCTGCGGGCGGTGACCCCGGAGGGGGACGTGCTCGGGGCGTACGCCGCCGCTGGCGGGTCGGCCAAGGCGCCGAGCTTCATCGAGGTGCAGGCCGCTGTGGAGGAGGCGCGGACCCATCGCGCTGCCGCCGAGCAGACCGGTGCGCAGCTGCGCGAGCAGCTGGTGCAGGCCCGGGCCGAGGTGGCTGTGGCGAAGGAGGCGGTGCAGCAGGCCGCCGCCGCGAAGCGGGAGGCTGAGGGGCACCGCAACGCCGCCGCTCGCCGCCTCGCCGAACTTGGGGCCGCGGCCCGGTCCGCGCAGGCCGAGACCGAACGGCTCGGTGCGGCCCGTTCCCGCGCCGTCGAGGCCCGCGAGCGGGACCTCACCAGCCTGGCCGAGCTGGCCGAGCGGCTGCGGCTGGCCGAGGAGGCACCGGCGGACGCCGAACCCTCCACCGAGGAGCGCGACGAACTCGCCGCGACCCTCCCCCGAGCCCGGCAGAACGAGATGGAGGTACGGCTGGCGGTGCGTACCGCCGAGGAGCGGGTCTCCTCGATCGCCGGACGGGCCGACTCGCTACGCCGGCAGGCCACGGCTGAGCGGGCCGCCCGGGAGCGGGCGGCGGCGCGGCGGGCGGTGCGGACCCGGGGGGCCGCGGTCGCCGGGGCGGTGGCCGCCGGAGCGCACACGGCGCTGGCCCGGCTCGAGGTCTCCATCGACCAGGCGGCGCAGCAGCGGGACGCCGTGGCCAGCCAACGCGCGGCCCGGGAGGCCGAGCTCGCCGAGGTGCGCGGCGCCGCGAAGCGCCTCGGGGCGGAGTTGGAGCGGCTGACCGGCCAGGTGCACCGCGACGAGGTCGCCCGCGCCGAGCAACGGCTGCGGATCGAGCAGCTGGAGGCGAAGGCGGCCGAGGACTTCGGCCTGGACCTGGCGACCCTGATCGCCGAGTACGGTCCGGCCCAGCCGGTTCCGCCGACCGACGCCGAGGTCGCCGCCGCCGAACGGGATGGCCAGCCCGTGCCCGAGCCGGTCGGGTATGAGCGGGCGGCGCAGGAGAAGCGGGCGGCCAAGGCGGAGCGGGAACTGACCCTGCTCGGCAAGGTCAATCCTCTCGCGCTGGAGGAGTTCGCGGCGCTGGAGGAGCGGTACAAGTTCCTGACCGAGCAGCTGGAGGACCTGAAGGCCACCCGGCGGGACCTGTTGACCGTGGTCAAGGATGTGGACGACCGGATCCTGTCGGTCTTCGCCAGCGCCTTCGCCGACACCGCCCGGGAGTTTGAACAGGTCTTCGGCGTGCTCTTCCCCGGCGGTGCGGGGCGGCTGGTCCTCACCGAACCGGACGACCTGCTCACCACCGGCGTAGAGGTGGAGGCCCGCCCGCCGAGCAAAAAGATCAAACGGTTGTCGCTGCTCTCCGGCGGGGAGCGGTCGCTGACCGCGGTGGCGATGCTGGTGGCGATCTTCCGGGCCCGGCCCAGCCCTTTCTACATCATGGACGAGGTGGAGGCGGCGCTCGACGACGTGAACCTGGGTCGCCTGCTCACGCTGCTCACGCAGCTGCGGGAGAAGAGCCAGCTGATCGTCGTCACGCACCAGAAGCGGACGATGGAGGTCGCGGACGCGCTCTACGGCGTGACCATGCGAAACGGGGTTACCCAGGTAATCAGCCAGCGGCTCGACCGAGCCGGGGGCGGGCAGGAGGAGAGCGAGTGAGTCGGGAACGAGCGACGGCGTTGTTGGTGGACTTCGACGGGGTGCTGCGCCGTTGGGACCCGGCGGTCGCCGCTGGCGTCGAGCGGGCATACGGGCTCACCGAAGGTGTCCTCGACGAGATCGCGATGTCCTGGGGGTTGCTCCAGCCGGTACTAACCGGCCGGGTGAGCCACGCCGAGTGGATGGCCAGTGTGGCCGCGGCGTTGACCCCGTCGGTGGGGGAACAGCAGGCTCAGGCGGCGGTGAACGAGTGGCAGCGCTACCGGGGCGAGGTCGACCCGCAGGTGCTGACGTTCGTCCGGGAGGTCCGGGCCTCCGGGGTCCCGGTCGGGCTCGCCACGAACGCCACCGACGTACTCGATGCCGACCTTGCCGCCCTCGGGCTCGAGGGTGAGCTGGATGTCGTGGTCAACTCGTCGGTCGTCGGCACGCACAAGCCGGCGCAGGAGTACTTCGAGGCGGCCTGCGAGGCGCTGCGCACCTCGCCGTCGCGGGTGCTGCTCGTTGACGACAACGACCGGGTGGTCGCGGGGGCCCGGGTGGCCGGCCTGTCGGCGCACCGCTGGAGCGGCCCCGGCGACCTGCGCTACCTGCGGGCCGCCCTGGCCCCGGCCGGTTGACGTTCAGTCTCCGGTAACGCCGTCGAGGCGTTCCCGGATCAGGTCGGCGTGGCCGTTGTGCCGGGCGTACTCCTCGATCATGTGGAGGTAGACCCAGCGCAGGCTGTGCTGGTAGCTGTTGCCGTCCCGCCGGCGCATCGTGAACTCCTCGTCGAGGTCGCGCCCGGCGGCGGCGGCGTCGGCGGCCGCGATCTCGGCCCGGAAAGCAGCGAAGTCGGCCTCCGGGTCGGCGGTCTCCACCCGGAACTCAGCGTCCGGGTCGGCGGTGAAGTCGAACAGGTCGGGCAGGTCCTGCCCGGCGAAACGCTGCCGGAACCACGCCCGTTCGACGTAGGTCAGGTGCCGAACCAGGCCGAGGAGGGAGAGCGGGGACGGTTCGACGCTCGCGGTGCGCAGCTGGTCGGCGGTCAGGCCCGCGCACTTGTGCAGCAACGTGTCCCGGTGGTAGTCGAGCCAGCCGGTGAGCAGGGCGCGTTCCGCGCCGAGGTCGGGCTCGTGCCGGCGGTCGATCTCAGGTGCTTTCCAGATCATGTCCGTATCCTCGCGCCAGGTTCGGGTCCGGGGCGAGCACATTACCGGTGAGCTGGTGGCGCATCACCTCCTGCAGCCCACCCGCGCTGGTGGTGCCCGCGATCGTCACCTCGGCCGTCCGCCCGTCGTGTCGCAGGGTGCCGATGGCGTTGCCGAAGTACGGTCCGGCCAGCTTCGTCCAGCGCAGCGCCGGCCGGCTGGTCCCGGCGGCGCGAGACAGCGCTCGGGCGGCCACGGCCAGGGCAGGTGACCAGCCCAGCCGCAGCGGTAGGCGCATCCCGGCCGGCACCTGGTTGTGCAGCGGGGAGCAGGTGAGCTGGTGTACCGGGGTGACCACCGCGGGATCGGCGAACCGGGCCCGGGCCACGTACGAGTGGTGCACGTCGCCGCTGAGGACACTGATCGACGCTGGCGCGGCCCCCGGGCCGCGCTCCGCCGGCTCACCCGGCTCACCCGGCTCACCCGGCTGCCCCGGCTGCCCCGGCTCACCCGGCTCACCCGGCTGCCCCGGCTGCCCCGGCTCACCCGGCTCACCCGGCTGCCCCGGCTGCCCCGGCTCACGGCGAGGTCGGGTCGCCCCGTCCGGTGTGCCGCCACCGACGCGGGCGAAGAGGGTGCCGAGCGCGTCGAAGGAGCGCCCGAACGCCGCCCAGTGCTCGAGGTCGACAGCGCGGCGCAGCTTCTCCGCCGCGTCGGCCACCCAGCGTCGGCGCGAGTCGGCGAGCACCTCGTTCCACGCCTCCACGTGGTGGATGCCGGGCGGCAGCAGCCAGGGCAGGGACGAGCCCACGACCAGGTGGTCGTAGCTGCCGTGGGCCTGGTCGACCAGCCAGGACCACTCGTCCGGCGGGAGCATCGCCCGCCGGCCCGGCTCCAGCACCCGGCTGCACCGGTTGTCGAGCATGACCAGGCGGGTCCGGCCGACATCGAGCGCGAAGCTCCACTGGTACCGCATCGCGCGCCACCGTTCGGGGCCGGGCGCGGGGCCGGACTCCTGGTCGACCTGGTGACCGAAGTCGCGGAGTGTGTCGGTGGCGTCCTCGGCCGCGGTCACCTTCGCGTAGAGCGGGTCGGCCGCGATCTCCTCCGGGGCCAGGTTGCCGAGGTGCTGGTAGAGCCAGTAGGAGGCGAGCCCACTGCTGATGCGCTCGCCCCACCAGGGCTGGGCGCGGGCGTCCGCGCGCCAGACGGCGGAGGTGTTCCAGTCGTCCACGATCTCGTGGTCGTCGAAGATCATGACGCTCGGCACGGTCGAGAGCAGCCAGCGGGTCTCCGGGACGCGCCACGACTCCAGGTAGAGCTTGGTGTACTCGTCGAAGCTGACCACCTGGTCCACCGGCGCGCCCACCGGCCGCCGCCGGCGCCGCCCGAGCAGCCGTCGTACGGTCGGTGAGGTCTCGTCGGCATAGACCTGGTCGCCGAGGAGCACCAGCAGGTCGGGCAGGTCCGCTGGGTCGGGGCTGGCGGCCAGCCCACGGGCGTACGCGTCGAGCGCGTCCGGGGGCAGTTCGCGGCCGGTGGCGTGCTGGGTGGCTTCCCGGCACGAGCCGAAGACCAGCCGTACCGGCTCGTCCCGGTCGTCAGCGGCCCGGGTCCGGATGACGCTGGGCCGGTACGGGCCGGGCAGTGGCCAGACGGGCTCCCCGTCGAGCAGTACCTCGTAGCTGCTGGCGGTGTCGGGGGTCAGCCCGGAGACCACGACCAGGGCGTAGTGGTGCTGGTAGGCGGAGAAGGTGGGTGCGGTGCCGGTGGCGCCGTCGGCAGTACGGACGGTGACGGTCGTTGGGGCGCTGGTCTCCACCCAGATGGTGGCCTGCGTGCCGACCACCCGGCGGAGCAGCGGGCCGACGAGCAGGTCTGGGGCGCGCATGGTGGTCCTCCCGATGAGCGTGTCGTCCCTGCTGCCCGGTTGGCGGGCACAGCAGTGGGCGCGGACGAGCCTATTGCCCGCCGGTTTCCGGTGGGGGTGCGGTGGTGCAGACGCGGTCGCCCGCGTCTGACAGGATTTCGGGCATGACGGATTACCTCCTCATCGCACTCGCCCTGCTCGGCGTGCTGATTCTCGGCACCGTCGGGCTGGTGGCACCGAAGCTGCGTCGCCGTCGGGAGCCCCCGTTGCCGACGACGGAGGTCGAGACCCGCGCCGAGGAGGACCTTGCCGGGCCGCCGGTCGAGGCGGCCGAGGCGGAGCCGCCCGCCGGGATCCTGGTCGAGCCGCCGGCGGCTCCCCCGGTGCAGGTGCCGGAGGTCCCGGTTGAGGTCCCGGAGCCGACCGCCGGCCGGTTGGTGCGGCTTCGCTCCCGGCTGTCCCGCTCGCAGAGCGTGTTCGGCAAGGGGCTGTTGGGCCTGCTCAGCCGGGAACGCCTCGACGAGGAGACCTGGGAGGAGATCGAGGACAGCCTGATCACCGCGGATGTCGGCATCGACTCCACCCGGGAGATCGTTGACCGGCTCCGTGAGCGGACCCGGGTGCTCGGCACCCGCACCGTCGCCGAGCTGCGTACGCTGCTCGCCGCCGAGCTGGTCAACGCCCTCGACCCGGAGCTGGACCGGGCCCTGCACACGGCGCCGAAGGACGGCGTGCCGGCGGTGCTGTTGGTGGTGGGGGTCAACGGGGCCGGGAAGACCACCACCTGTGGCAAGGTCGCTCGGGTGCTGGTGGCGGATGGCCGGAGTGTGATCCTCGGCGCGGCCGACACGTTCCGCGCCGCCGCCGCGGACCAGCTGGAGACCTGGGCCGGTCGGGTCGGGGCGGAGACCGTCCGGGGTCCGGAGGGGGCAGATCCGGCCAGCGTCGCCTTTGACGCGGTCAAACGCGGGATCGAGACCGGGGTGGACACGGTGTTGGTCGACACCGCCGGCCGGCTCCAGAACAAGGTCGGTCTGATGGACGAGCTGGGCAAGGTCAAGCGGGTGGTGGAGAAGCATGGCCCGATCGACGAGACGCTGCTGATCCTTGACGCCACCACCGGCCAGAATGGTCTGGAGCAGGCGCGGGTCTTCACCGAGGCGGTGGACGTGACCGGCGTCGCGCTCACCAAGCTCGACGGCACCGCCAAGGGCGGCATCGTGATCTCCGTGCAGCGCAAGCTGGGCATCCCGGTGAAGCTGGTCGGTCTCGGCGAGGGGAAGGACGATCTGGCTCCGTTCGACCCCGCGCAGTTCGTGGACGCGTTGTTGGGCGCCGAGGCCGGGTCGGACGCGTAACGCCACGGTGATGACCAACGATCGTGCCCACCCCGGGTGGCGCGACCCGCGTCGCCCGACCTCCCGTCTCGGGCGGCCTTATGTGCTGGCCCGGGAGATCCCGCTGCGCGGCGGCAGTGTGAGCACGGTGGTCCGGGTCGGGGACACGGTCCGGCGCAACGCCGGCCCGTGGACCCCGTCGGTGCACGCCCTGCTGCGGCACCTGGAGTACGTGGGTTTCACCGGCGCGCCCCGGGCACTGGGGATGGATGAGCGTAACCGTGAGGTGCTGTCGTACCTGGAGGGGGAGTGCGGGGAGTACCCGCTGGCCCCGCACTGGGTCACCGACGCGGCACTGGTGACGGTCGCCACGATGCTCCGGATGTTTCACGACGCGCAGTACGGCTTCGTCCTGCCGGAGGGGGCGGTGTGGCGTTCCTTCGGGCCGTCGCCGGAGAGCGAGGTGATCTGCCATCACGACGCCGCACCGCACAATGTGATCTGGCGCCCGGATGGCACCCTCGGAATGATCGATTTCGACCTCGCCTCGCCGGGCTCCCGCATCTACGACGTCGCCTACGCGGCGTGGACCTGGGTGCCGGTCTTCGCCGACCGAGACTCGATCACCCTCGGGTGGCAGCGTCCGGACCGGCCACGGCGGCTGCGGCTCTTCGCCGACGCGTACGGGCTCATTCCGCGTGACCGGCATCGGCTGGTCCGTACCATCCGCAAGCGGATCGTCGACCACGTGGAGGGCATCCGGCGGATGGCCGCTGCCGGTGACCCGGCCTTCGTGCGGATCGTCAACCGTGGGCACCTCCGTCGCCCGCTGCGGGACCTGCGCCTGCTCGACTACGAGCAGCACCTCCTTGAGGACGCGCTTCGGGCTCCGGGGTAGTCGTGCCGGGAGAGCGGCCTGGTGGGCCGTCGGGCTCGCCGGTGTGTGACCGGCTTGGCCCTCACCGCGACCATTGGCGTCGCCGCCTCCGCTGCTGGTGCGGACGGGTGCCCTTGGTGCCACCATGGGGGACCGCCCGACGGGCATCCCCGTCCCCTGTGACGCGGGCAAGCTGATCGCCGCGATCACCCTCGCCAACGCCCGCGGCGGCGCTGTGCTCGACCTCGCCAAGGACTGCTACCTATCTGCTCACCGCCGAACTCGACGATGCCGGCCTCCCCACCATCACCACCCCGATCACCCTCAACGGCGGGAAACACACCACCATCAAACGCGCCGCCGCGGTCGACCCGTTCCGAATTCTCGCCGTGGACGTCGGTGATGACCTCACCCTCAAACACCTCACCGTCACCGGCGGGCAGACCGCCGAAGGCGACGGTGGTGGCCTCCTGGTGAACGCTGGCGGCCGTGCCACCCTGAAGCACGTCGAGGTCGTGAACAACGTGTCAGCCCAGATGGGCGGAGGTGTGGCTGGCAGTGGAACGGTTGTCGCCGAACACTCCAGCATTAGCCGTAACATCGCGGCCGTGAATGGTGGTGGTGTCTACACCACGGGTCAGCTCACGGTCAAGTCCTCACGGGTGGACAAGAATACGGCTATCAACGCGGCTGGCATTGGAAGCGCCAGTGGTGGTGCGATTCGAAGATTGCGGACAACACCGCCAGCGAGACGGGGGGGGTGTCGCGGTATTCGGTCAGACCACGATGCGACGCGTCGGCATTATCAACAACACCGCGACCGAGTTCTTCTCGAATGGGCTGTTCGTCGCGGCGGGGCTTCCGGTGTCCCCCGTGGCGGTCCTCGAGGACAGCCGGATCGAGGGCAACACCGCTGTCGCCGACGGCGGCGGTATCTTCAACGAGGTGGGTGGAGCGGTGAACCTGAACACCGCCACCGGCACCATCGTGGCGAAGAACCGCCCGAACAACTGCGTCAACGTGCCCGGCTGTTCCGGGTAGCGGGTCGGAGTCGTCGGATCCACCAGGGGCCTCGTTCCCGCCGGAAACCGGCGGGAACGGGGCCCCTTGGTGTGCTGCGTCAACAAGGCAGGGGTCCCGCGTGGGCCCGGCCCTAGGGGGCCCTAGGGGCGCACTGGGCCGGCGATCGGCTGGTCTCGGCATCATCCGTTCGGTTGGTTGCGGACTGCTTTACACATACGAAACAAGTCGTCATCGATTGGAAATCGGCGGGTGACGTTGCAGGAAACAGGGGGCGAGCAAGATTCGGCGTGACCGGTGGACGGGCAGTGCTGCCTCGGAAGCCGTTAGGGAGGGAACTTTATCTTAGGAGGCCAGCGTGCCCGAAGCACCGACCATCGACACCGGTAACACCGCGTGGTTGTTGGTGTCGAGCGCGATCGTGTTGCTCATGACGCCCGGACTGGCGCTGTTCTACGGCGGCCTGAACCGGGCCAAGGGCGTCCTTAATATGATTATGATGAGCTTTTCCGCGATCGGGCTCGTCAGCATTCTCTGGCTGTTCTACGGTTTCTCCGCCGCTTTCGGCGCGGACCGGGGTGGGGTCATCGGCGACCTCGGCCAGTATCTCGGCACCAAGACCTTCATGGCGGAGACCGACCTGTGGGGTGAGACCGGCATCCCGCTCTACGTCTTCATGGCGTTCCAGATGATGTTCGCGGTCATCACGGTCGCCCTGATCAGCGGTGCGATCTCCGACCGGGCCAAGTTCTCCGGCTGGCTGTTGTTCGTCGTCGGCTGGGCGAGTCTGGTCTACTTCCCGGTCGCCCACTGGGTGTGGGGCGGCGGATTCATCGGTGCGGAACTCGGTGCGCTCGACTTCGCCGGAGGGACCGCGGTGCACATCAACGCCGGGGCGGCCGCGCTGGCCCTGGTGCTGGTGCTGGGCCGGCGGCTCGGCTGGCCCCGGGAGACGATGAAGCCGCACAACGTCCCCATGGTCGCGCTCGGCGCCGGCCTGCTCTGGTTCGGCTGGTTCGGCTTCAACGCCGGCTCCGAGTTGACCGCGGACCTGACCACCGGGCTGGCCTTCGTCAACACCCAGGTGGCGACCGCCGCCGCCGTACTCGGCTGGTTGCTGGTGGAGAAGGCGCGGGACGGCCGGCCCACCCTGGTCGGCGCCTCCTCCGGCGCCATCGCCGGGCTGGTCGCGATCACCCCGGCCTGTGCCTTCATCGCGCCGTGGGCCGCGGTGCTGCTCGGCCTGGTCGCCGGTGCGGTCTGCGCGTTGGCGGTGAGCCTGAAGTACCGGCTGGGCTTCGACGACTCGCTCGATGTCGTCGGCGTGCACTTCGTCGGTGGCTGGATCGGCTGTCTGTGGATCGGTCTCTTCGGCACGTCGTCGGTCAGCTCGCTGGTCAGCGACGAGGGCCTCTTCTACGGGGGTGGGGTGGCCCAGCTGGGCGTCCAGGCGCTCAGCGCGCTGATCGTCACCGGCTACTCCTTCGCGGTGGCGTTCGTCCTCGCCCTCGTCCTGGAGAAGACGATCGGCTTCCGGGTCAGCAAGGAGGCCGAGGTCGAGGGGATCGACATCGCCGAGCACGCCGAGAGCGGCTACGACCTCTCGCCCGCCGCCGGCTCCGCCGGCGGCAGCGCCTTCGCGGCGGCGGGCCTGGCCGGCGGGAAGGCGGCCGGGGAGAGCGGCGCCGCGGAGCAGTTCGCGTCGGCGCAGTGGGCGGGCGGTCGGCGTCGGCGGTGAGCCCCGCCGCCGAGCAGTCGCTGGTTAACGTTCCGGGAATGGAGGGGTTGGAGATGAAGTTGGTGACCGCGGTCATCAAGCCGTACCAGCTGGATGCGGTGAAGGAGGCCCTGCACGCGCTCGGGGTGGCTGGCCTGACCGTCAGCGAGGTCCAGGGCTACGGCCGCCAGAAGGGGCACACCGAGGTGTATCGGGGTGCCGAGTACACGGTGGAGTTTCTGCCCAAGATCCGGGTGGAGGTACTCACCGACGAGCTGGATGTCGACAAGATCGTCGATGCCGTCGTCGCCGCCGCCCGGACCGGCAAGATCGGTGACGGCAAGGTGTGGGTCACCGCGGTCGAGGAGGTAGTCCGGGTACGCACCGGCGAACGCGGCCTCGACGCCGTGTAGGCGCTCACCGACGGGAGTAGGTACCGATGACCTCGTTGATCAAGAAGCGTACGGCCGGACCGGACCTCCTGATCAACGAGGTCACCGGTGCTCCCGGCGGGATCGACGCCGCCGCGCGGGCGGCCCGGGCCGCGTCCGTCGACGGCTGGCTCGCCGGGCTGCTGCCCGGGCGGGACGGGGTCGCGCTGGTCGCGGTGGGCGGGCTCGGCCGCCGTCAGTGCGCCCCGTACGGGGACCTGGACCTGCTGCTGTTGCACGCCGAGGTACCCGAGGTGGACGAGCTGGCCGCCGGCATCTGGTATCCGGTCTGGGACGCCGGGCTGCGCCTCGACCACTCGGTACGAACCGTCGCCGAGGCCCTCGCGGTAGCCCAGGACGATGTCCGGGTGGCCCTCGGCCTGCTCGACGCCCGCTTCGTCGCAGGTGACGAGGCGCTCGCCGACCGGCTGGTTCGCTTGGCCGCCGACCACTGGCGACGGAGCGCCGTGCGCCGACTGCCGGGGTTGCGAGAGCTGACCGAGGCCCGGTGGGCGGCCCACGGAGAGCTGGCCTTCCTGCTCGAGGGGGACCTCAAGGAGGCCGCCGGCGGGCTCCGCGACGTGGGGCTCCTCCGGGCGATCGCGCGCGCCGGCATCACCACTGCGCTACGTCCCGCGGTCCGCGCCGCCCACCTGCGGCTACTGGACACCCGCGACGCGCTGCACCTGCGGACCGGTCGGCGGGTCGACCGACTGGTCGCGCCGGAGCGTGCCGGTGTCGCCGCCCTGCTCGGGCTGCGCCAACCGTGGACCGACCCGCCGGTGGAGCCGGTGGACGAGGGGGACCTGCTGCTGCGCCGGGTCGCCAACGACGCCCGGACCGTCAGCCACGCCCTCGACGACGCCTTCCGGGCGGCCGACCGGCTCCGCGCCGGGCGCCGGGGCGCCGACGGGCGACCGCTCCGTCGACCGGTAGCCCGGGATGTGGTCGAGCACGACGGTGAGCTGGTGCTCGCCCGCACCGTGATCGGGGTACGCCCGGAGCCGAGTCTGTCCCTGCGGGTCGCCGCCGCGGCGGCGACCACCGGTCTGCCGATCGCGGCGGCCACCTGCGAGTGGCTGGCCGCCTACTGCCCACCGCTGCCGATCCCCTGGCCGGCCGAGGCGCGCGCCGCCCTGGTCATGCTGTTGGGCGCGGGGCCGGGACTGGTGCCGACCTGGGAGACGTGCGACCGGTACGGGCTGGTCGATGGCTGGCTGCCGGAGTGGACCCGGATCCGGAGCCTGCCACAGCACCATCCGGTGCACCGGTTCACCCTCGACCGGCACCTGGTGCAGACCGCGTACGAGGCCGGTCGATGTACCCGGGAGGTGGACCGCCCGGATCTGCTCCTGCTCGGCGCACTCCTGCACGATGTGGGCAAGGGGCTACCCGGGGACCACAGTCAGGTCGGTGCGCCGATCGCGGAGGCGGTCGCCGCCCGGATCGGCCTGCCCGCGGCCGAGGTGGTGCTGATCGGGCGGTTGGTCCGGCTGCACCTGCTCCTGCCCGAGGTGGCGACCCGGCGCGACCTCGCCGACCCGTTGACCATCTCCGGCGTGGCGGCGAAGGTCGTCGACACCAGCACCCTGGAGCTGCTGCACGCTCTGGTCCGGGCCGACGCGGCGGCCACCGGACCGGCCGCCTGGTCGCGCTGGAAGGAACGGCTCGTCGCCGATCTGGTGGCCCGGGTGCGCACCACACTGGACACCGGTCGGTTACCCGAACCGCCCGCGCCGGATCCGGCGTTGGTCACCGGCCCGCTGCCGGTGGTTCGCCTGACCGGGGACGAGGTGGCGGTGGCGGCGGCCCGCCGGCGTGGCCTGCTCACGACGGTGGCCGGTTGCCTGGCCCTGCACCGGCTCGACGTGATCTCCGCGGACGCCTCGACGGTGTCCGGGCGGGCGCTGGTCGTCTTCCGGGTCCAACCCCGCTACGGCCTCGCGCCGGATCCGGTGGCGCTCGGCGCTGACCTGCGTCGGGCCGTGGCCGGCGACGGGTCGGTGATTCAGCGGCTGCGGGGTCGGGCCGTCGCCGCCGGTGACGCGGGCCCCGCGCCCCGGGTGCGGTGGTACCGGGAGGCGGCCACCGACGCGGTGGTGTTGGAGTTGCGGGCGGCCGACGCCGCCGGTCTGCTCTACCGGGTCAGCGCCGCGCTGGACGAGGTGGGAGTTCAGCTGCGGGCGGCGCGGATCTCCACCCTCGGCGCTGCCGTGGTGGACGCGTTTTACCTGGTCGGCGCCCGGCCGGAGGCCGAGACCCAGGCTCGGATCTCCGCCGCTGTCCTGGCCGCGGCGCGATGAGGGGGCGGATTCCGCCCGCTGGACGGCGGGTACGCGGGCGGCGTCGGGTGTGCCGGCCGGAAGCGGGTGCATCGTGGGCCGGATACCCTAGCGGTGGCAGGACAGCTAGTCCGGCCGTGCTCGTGCTCACCAGAACTCTGACAAACGGGATGTTCGCGTGTTTGACACCTTGAGTGACCGCCTGTCCGGGATCTTCACCAAGCTCCGCGGTAAGGGACGGCTCACCGACGCCGACATCGACGCCACCGCCCGCGAGATCCGCCTCGCGCTGCTGGAGGCGGACGTGGCGCTGCCGGTGGTCAAGGGCTTCATCGCGCGAGTCAAGGAGCGGGCGCGGGGCGCCGAGGTCTCCCAGGCGCTGAACCCGGCCCAGCAGATCGTCAAGATCGTTAACGAGGAGTTGGTCAACGTCCTCGGTGGGGAGGCGCGGCGGCTTCAGTTCGCCAAGCAACCGCCGACCGTGATCATGCTGGCCGGTCTCCAGGGCTCCGGCAAGACCACCCTCGCCGGCAAGCTGGCCAGCTGGCTGCGCGGCCAGGGCCACCAGCCGCTGCTGGTCGCCGCCGACCTGCAGCGCCCCAACGCCGTCGGGCAGCTCCAGGTGCTCGGTGGTCGCGCCGGCGTCGAGGTGTACTCGCCGGAGCCCGGCAACGGCGTCGGCGACCCGGTGCAGGTGGCTCGCGCCTCGATTGAGCACGCTCGTCGGGCTGCCCGGGACATCGTCATCGTCGACACGGCCGGCCGTCTCGGTATCGACGCCGAGATGATGCAGCAGGCCGCCGACATCCGGGACGCGGTCAACCCGGACGAGGTCATCTTCGTCATCGACGCCATGGTCGGCCAGGACGCGGTGCGCACCGCGGAGGCGTTCCGAAATGGAGTCGGCATCACCGGTGTGGTCCTCTCCAAGCTCGACGGTGACGCCCGTGGTGGTGCCGCGCTGTCGGTCCGGGAGGTCACCGGCCAGCCGATCCTCTTCGCCTCCACCGGCGAGAAGCTGGAGGACTTCGATGTCTTCCACCCGGACCGGATGGCCAGCCGGATTCTCGGCATGGGCGATGTTCTCACCCTGATCGAGCAGGCCGAACAGGCCTTCGACGTCGATCAGAAAGAGAAGATGACCGCCAAGCTGATGGGCGGTGAGCAGTTCACCCTGGAGGACTTCCTCGACCAGCTCATCGCGGTGCGGCGGATGGGGCCGATCGCCAACGTGCTGGCCATGATGCCCGGCATGGGGCAGATGAAAGACCAGCTCGCCGAGGTGGACGACAAGCACTTCGACCGGGTCACCGCGATCATCCGGTCGATGACCCCGGCCGAGCGCACCAACCCGAAGATCATCAACGGTTCGCGCCGGGCCCGCATCGCCAACGGCTCCGGGGTCACCGTGATGGACGTCAACCAGCTCCTCAATCGCTTCACCGACGCCCAGAAGATGATGAAGCAGATGGGCGGCATGATGGGTCTGCCCGGAGGGCGCCGAAAGGCGACCAAGTCGCCGAAGAACAAGCGCAAGGGCGGCAAGGGCGGCGGTCGGTCGCGGGCCGGCACGGGCGCGCGGGGCGGCTTCCCCGGCGGCATGCCGCAGCTGCCGCCCGGCCTGGGCCCGGACGACCTGGCCGGCCAGGGGCTACCACCGGGATTCAAGCTTCCGAAGATCGACTTCAACAAGCTCGGCAAGGGGGATCAGCGCCCTCGTTGACCGCGGCGAGACGGGCCAGGTCGGTGCTGATCGCGGCTGATCCGGCACCGGTCGCGGCCCGTCAGCGGTGGCCTGCCTGCCCCGGCAGGCGATCTGGTAGGACTGAGCGTATGGCTTTGCACGTGCGTGGTGTGCTCCTGCCCGAAGACGAGGTCCGGGACATCTGGTTGGTCGGTGACCGGGTGACCTTCGAGCCGGTGGCCGGCGCGGAGACCATCGCCGATGGCGGCTTCCTGATCCCCGGCCTGACCGACGCGCACTGCCACATCGGCATCGCCCGGGGCGGAACGCCGATCACCTCGCTCGACCAGGCGCGCGAGCTGGCCCAGGTCAACCGCGACGCCGGGGTGCTCGCCATCCGGGACGCCGGCTCCCCGTACCCGTATCCGGAGCTCGACGACGCTGCGGACCTGCCGCGGCTGGCCCGGGCCGGCCGGCACGTCGCCCCGCCGAAGCGCTACCTGCGCGGCGTCGGGGTGGAGGTCGGCGCGGCAGAGGTGGCCGCGACCGTCACCGCGCAGGCCGACGCCGGCAACGGCTGGGTCAAGCTGGTCGGCGACTGGATCGATCGCGGCGTCGGCGACCTCGCCCCGGCCTGGGACCCGGAGACCTTGACCGCAGCGGTTCGCGCCGCGCACGCCGCCGGGGCCCGCGCCGCGGTGCACACCTTCTCCGAGTCCGCCGTTGAGATCATGGTGCGGGCCGGGGTCGACTCGGTGGAACACGGCACCGGCCTGAGCCTGGACCTGATCGACGTGATGGCCCGGCAGGGCACCGCGCTCATACCCACCATGATCAACATACGTAATTTCGGTGGCATCGCGGACCAGGCGCGGGCGAAGTTCCCCAGCTACGCCGACCACATGCTCGCCCTGCGAGACCGCTTCCCCGAGGTGGTCCGCGCCGCCCACCAGGCCGGCGTGCCGATCTACGTCGGCACGGATGCCGGCGGTGGCATCGCACACGGGCTGGCCGCCGAGGAGATGCTGGTGCTGCACGAAGAGGCCGGGATGCCCGCCGAGGCCGTCCTCGCCGCCGCCTCCTGGCAGGCCCGCGAGTGGCTCGGCTTCCCCGGCCTGGTCGAGGGGGGCCTGGCCGATCTGATCGTCTACCCGGAGGACCCACGGCGAGACCTCCGCGTCGTCCGGTCGCCCACCCGGGTCGTCCTCCGCGGCCGGGTCCTGCGCTGATCCACCCGGGTCGTCCTCCGCGGTCGGGTCCTGCGCTGATCCACCCGGGTCGTCCTCCGCGGTCGGGTCCTGCGCTGATCCACCCGGGTCGTCCGCCGTGGCGGGATCCGGGCTGAGCCACCCGGGTCGGTCACCTGTCCGCGGGGGAGCGACCGCCCGCTGGCGGCGACCGCCCCGGCGGCACATAGGATGTGCGGTCATGGCGCGCGTGCTCACTCCCCGTGCGGAGGACTTTCCCCGCTGGTACCAGGACCTGATCGCCAAGGCGAAGCTGGCCGACAACGGCCCGGTCCGGGGGACCATGGTGATCCGACCAGCCGGCTACGCCATCTGGGAGCGGATGCAGGCCGAGATGGACAACCGGATCAAGGCCGCCGGCGCGGAGAACGCGTACTTCCCGCTCTTCATCCCGGAGGGCCACCTCAAACGCGAGGCCGAGCACGTCGAGGGCTTCTCGCCGGAGCTGGCGGTGGTCACCCACGGCGGCGGCAAGCAGCTCGCCGAGCCGGTCGTGGTCCGCCCGACCAGCGAGACCGTCATCGGCGAGTTCATGGCCAAGTGGATCGACTCGTACCGGGACCTGCCGTTGCTGCTCAACCAGTGGGCGAACGTGGTCCGCTGGGAGCTGCGCCCCCGCATCTTCCTGCGGACCAGCGAGTTCCTCTGGCAGGAGGGGCACACCGCGCACACGACCCGCGAGGACGCCCGCGCCTACGCGCGACGGATTCTGCACGAGGCGTACGAGGACCTGCTGGTCAACGTCCTCGCCATCCCGGTGCAGGTCGGTCTCAAGACCGCCCGGGAGCGGTTCGCCGGTGCGACCGCCACCTACACCCTCGAGGGCATGATGGGTGACGGCAAGGCGCTCCAGCTGGGCACCAGCCACGAGCTGGGGCAGAACTTCGGCCGCGCCTTCGACATCAGCTACACCTCGGCCGAGGGGGGACGGGAGTACGCCTGGACCACCTCGTGGGGCACCTCCACCCGGATGCTGGGTGGTCTGATCATGTGCCACGGTGACGACAACGGCCTGCGGGTGCCGCCGAAGCTCGCTCCGGTCCAGGCGTACGTGATGGTCGTCAAGGACGGTGAGGGGGTCGGCGAGGCCGCGACGCGGCTGCACGACGCGCTGCGGGATGCCGGTGTCCGGGTCGCCCTCGACGACCGGACCGACACCCCCTTCGGGCGGCGCGCGGTGGACGCGGAGTTGCGCGGCTACCCGGTTCGCGTCGAGATTGGTCCCCGCGACCTGGCTGCGGGGAACGCGGTCGTGGTACGGCGGACAGACGGCGCGAAGTCCCCGGTTCCGGTGGCCGACGTGGTCGCCGTGGTGCGCGCGGCGCTCGACGCCGACCAGCAGGCGCTGCACGACCAGGCGCTCGCCAGCCGGCAGGCGCGGACCCGCGAGGTGGGGACGCTCGCCGAGGCGATCGAGGTGGCGGCGACGGGCTGGGCCCGGGTGCCGTGGTCGGTGGTCGGCACCAAGGGCGAGGCGGAGGCCAACGCCCAGGGCGTCACCGTGCGATGCCTGATCCGGGCAGATGGCTCGGTGCCGGACAACGAGGACGAGCCGGACCTGGTCGCCATCCTGTCCCGAGCCTACTGAGCGGCGTCCGCGCCGACCCGGGTGCCGCCGCTGACCCGGTCCGACCCGAGCTGGCTGGGGGCGCACAGATGGGGCAGCTCGACAGTGAGCGGAGCGAACCGGGCCACCGGCGTTGCGACCGGTCGTCGGTTGGGTGGGCTTGGTGTTCCGACCGGTCGCCGGTGGCCGGTAGGGTCGGGCAGGTGAGGTTCGAGGCTGGCCGGTTGGTGGTGCACCGCAACGTGCGGCGGGGTCGGATCGGTTGGGTTCGTCCGGCGCGCGTGGTCAGCGATGACCACCGGGGGCTGCTGCTCTGGATCTCCCGGGGCTCCGAGGTGGCCAGCGAGACCACCGACGCCGGAGCCGGGATGCGGGCGATCCCGTTCGCCGAGTGGATCGTCTCCGCGCATCGGCTGACGCGCACGCGGTGGCAGGGGCCACCCCTGCTGAAGTTCCTACCGGTCGGGGCCGCGCACTCGGTCTGGTTCTTCCAGGACGAGCAAGGGCATTTCGACCATTGGTACGTCAACCTCGAGGAACACGGTGTTCGCTGGGCCGATGGTGGACTCGCCGGCGTCGACGTGGTGGACCAGGATCTTGACGTGCTGATCCACGCGGACCGCCGCTGGGCGTGGAAGGACGAGGATGAGTTCGCCGAGCGGCTCGACTTCCCGGCGCACTACTGGGTGCCCGACCCGGACGCCGTCTGGGCCGAGGGGAAGCGGGTGATCGGCCAGGCCGAGGCGGGTGAGTTCCCGTTCGATGGCACCTGGTGTGACTTCGTGCCCCCGGCCGAGTGGGCAGCCCCGCTGGACTTGCCGCCCGGGTGGGACCGGCCGCCAGCGCGCTGATGGCGCCCACCCGGCTGTCGGAACCGATGGCGCCCACCCGGCTGTCGGAACCGATGGCGCCCACCCGGCTGTCGGAACCGATGGCGCCCACCCGGCTGCCCGAAACCGACTGCCGTGAGCGTGGGCGGCCCACCCCGACCGAATCCGTGTGCTCTTCGTCATAGGCGAATGGTGAGCCGGGGCCGGTCCGATGTGAGGCTTCTCGGTCCGATCTGGCAGAATGGCTGGCTGGTATCCGACGTGGGTCCGGCGCCCTCTACCCGGGCACCATGTCAGTCCACCCGAGCAGTCTCCGGCCCAACCCCACTGTGCCGGAGAGCGCGCTCACCCGTGCACCGCCCGTCCAGGGGCGGTGGAAACAACAGGAGCGAAAACACTGTGGCCGTAAAGATCCGGCTCCTGCGGATGGGCAAGATCCGCAACCCGCAGTACCGCATCGTCATCGCCGATTCGCGCACCAAGCGTGACGGCCGGGCGATCGAGTTCGTCGGGATCTACCAGCCGAAGCATGACCCTTCGGTGATCGAGGTCAAGTCGGACCGGGTGCAGTACTGGCTCTCCGTGGGCGCGCAGCCGAGCGAGGCGGTGCAGCGCCTGCTGGAGAAGACCGGCGACTGGCAGAAGTTCAAGGGCCTGCCGGCCCCCGAGCCGCTGAAGGTTGCCCCCGAGCGGGTTGACCGCAAGGCGGCGTACGAGGCTGAGGCGAAGGCCGCCGCTGGTCTGGCGGAGGCTCCGACCAAGCCGGCGAAGAAGGCCGCCAAGGCCGAGGCGGCGCCGAAGACCGAGGCGGCGCCGAAGACCGAGGAGCAGGCCGGTGCGGGCTCCGGCGAGCAGGGCTGACATGGCACTGCGTCCGGCGCTGGAGCATCTGGTCAAGGGCATCGTCGACAACCCCGACGATGTCCGCGTCCGGCTGGTCGACTCCCGGCGGGGCAAGCGGCTCGAAGTCCGCGTGCACCCGGAGGACCTCGGCACGGTGATCGGGCGGTCCGGGCGGACCGCCAAGGCGCTGCGCCAGGTCATCGGTTCCATCGGTGGACGCGGCGTACGCGTCGACATCGTCGACTCGTACTGATGCTCGTCGTCGGCAGGATCGGCAAACCGCACGGGATCCGCGGTGAGGTGACCGTGGAGGTGCGGACCGACGAACCTGAGACGCGGTTCGCCCCGGGCTCGGTGCTGCGCACCGAGCCCGGGGCGAACCTGCCCAGGGCGAACGTGCCCGCCCACCCCGGCGCGTACCGGGTGCCGGGCGAACTGACCGTCGAGGCGGTGCGGTGGCATCAGGGCCGGGTGCTGCTGGTGGTGTTCGAGGGTGTACTCGACCGCAACGTCGCCGAGGCGCTCCGCGGCACCCTGGTCGGGGTGGACCTCGCTGACGTGGCCCCGCCGACGGACCCGGAGGAGTTCCACGACCACCAGCTCGTCGGCCTGGCCGTGGTCACCCCGGCCGGGGAACGGCTGGGTGAGGTCGCCCGGATCGACCACGCCCCCGCCGCGGACCTGTTGGTGCTGCGTCGTCCCGGCCGCCGGGACGTGTTGATCCCGTTCGTCCGGGCGATCGTTCCCGAGGTCGATCTCGCCGGCGATCGCGTGGTCGTGGATCCGCCCGCCGGCCTGCTTGACCTCTGACCCAGGCGGTCAGCTCGACCCCCGGGCGGGATCGGTGGCCCGGCCGTCCGGCCCGCACAGCTGTTGGAGCCCCCGCAATGCGCGTTGACGTCGTGTCGATCTTCCCGGAGTACTTCGCTCCGCTGGACCTGTCGCTGATCGGCAGGGCCCGGGCCAGTGGCACCCTCCAGCTCGCCGTGCACGACCTCCGTACCTGGACCCACGATGTGCACCGGACGGTCGACGACACCCCGTACGGCGGGGGACCGGGGATGGTGATGCGGCCGGAGCCGTGGGGGGAGGCGCTGGACGCCCTCGCCCCGCCGGGAGGTGACCCGCCTCGGCTGCTGGTGCCCACGCCGGCCGGTGCCCCGTTCACCCAGGCGTTGGCACACGAACTGGCCGCCGAGCCGCATCTCCTCTTCGCCTGCGGCCGGTACGAGGGGATTGACCAGCGGGTGCTCGAGCACGCCGCGGGCCGGATGCCGGTCACCGAGGTCTCCCTCGGCGACTATGTGCTCTTCGGCGGCGAGGTGGCGGTGCTGGTGATCCTGGAGGCGGTGACCCGGCTGCTGCCCGGAGTGCTGGGCAACGTTGGCTCGCTGGATGACGAGTCGCACGCGCACGGGCTGCTGGAGGCGCCGATGTACACCAAGCCGGCCGCCTGGCGGGGCCAGGAGGTGCCGGCGGTGCTCCGCTCCGGGGATCACGGGAAGATCGCCCGGTGGCGCCGGGATGAGGCCCTGGTGCGGACCCTCGCCCGGCGACCCGACATGATCGCCGCGCTGGCTCCGGAGTGCCTAGGCCCGCCGGATCGGGCGACGTTGGAGCGGGCCGGGTTCCCGACCGCCCCCGGGGGTGTGGCAAAATAGGGGGTTGCCGCAGTCGACCGCGCCGCGGGCGGCTGCGAGGACCCTCGACCGGAGCCGGCGAGTGCCGGCGGCCACCCGGGGGTCAGAATCACCCATTCGCGCATCGACTGACGATGCGCCGTGAGCCTCGCGAGGACGCAGCGATGAACATCCTGGACGCGCTTGACGCCCAGTCGAAGCGGACCGACGTTCCCGATTTCCGCGCCGGTGACACCGTCAAGGTGCACGCACGGGTCGTCGAGGGAAACCGGTCCCGGGTCCAGATCTTCCAGGGCGTCGTCATCCGTCGTCAGGGTGACGGTCTGCGGGAGACCTTCCTGGTCCGCAAGATCAGCTTTGGGGTGGGGGTCGAGCGCACCTACCCGATCAACAGCCCGGCCATCGACCGCATCGAGGTCGTGACCCGCGGTGACGTCCGGAGGGCCAAGCTCTACTACCTCCGCGAGCTGCGTGGCAAGAAGGCGAAGATCAAGGAGAAGCGGGAGAAGCAGCCGAGCTGAATCGTGCTGCGCCACCCGTCCTGAGCTGCACATATGGTGTACGAACCGGAGGGCACCACCCGGGACGTACCAGCGCAGCCGGACGCCCCCGCCCAACGGCGGGGCAGGTGTCCACTGCCGCCCGGGGACCTCGACCAGGCCCCCGGGCGGCAGTGTCGTTTCGGTGGACCGGGGAGGCGTGGTGCAGACGTGCGATGAGGACGGCACGGTCGATCCACGCCGTCGTCGGGCCCGCCGACGCCGCCGCCCGTTGCCGCTCTGGCAGGAGCTGCCGCTGCTGCTGACGGTCACCTTCTGCCTCGCGGTGCTGATCCGGACCTTCCTGCTTCAGGTGTTCTTCATCCCATCCGGCTCGATGACCGACACGCTGCTCGTCGGGGACCGGGTGCTGGTCAACAAGGTCGTCCACGACGTACGGGACCCGGTGCGGGGCGAGGTGGTGGTCTTTCGCGGCCCCGAGCGGTGGGCCGACCAACCCGACGAGGAACCCGACCCCGGATTCCTGCGCCGGCTCACCGCCACCTTCGCTGACCTGGTGGGGGCCGGCGGCCCCGGCGAGCAGGACTTCATCAAGCGGGTGATCGGGCTGCCGGGCGACCGGGTGAGCTGCTGCGACGAGCAGGGGCGGGTTCTCGTCAACGACGTCGCCATCAACGAGCCGTACGTGTGGCGCGACTCGCCGCTGGACCTCCCGCCGAACCCGGGGGAGTGCCGCGCGCGTCGCTTCGACGAGGTGATCGTCCCACCCGGGCAGCTCTTCGTGCTGGGTGACAACCGGCTGGTCTCCCAGGACGCCCGGTGTCAGGGCCCGGTGCCGATCGACAATGTGGTCGGACGGGCGGTCGGCGTCGTGTGGCCGTCGTCGCGGTGGGCTGCACTCTCCACTCCGGAGGTCTTCGGGAGTGTTCCGGCGCCGGCGGGGGCCCCGACCAGCGCGCCACCGCCGGTGGGGCCGAGCCCTGACGGTGGCGCGTTGCTGCTCCTTCCGCTCCCGGCCGCGTGGCTCAGTTCTCGCGCGTTCCGTCCAGTGCCGCCCAGCTCGGCAACGTAGGCTCCATTCCGTGATTGACGAGCAGACCGACAAGTCCCGCAACTCCTTCTGGAAGGAGCTGCCGATTCTCCTGGGCGTGGCGATTCTGGTCGCGGTGCTGGTACGTGCCTTTGTGCTGCAGACCTTCTTCATCCCGTCGCCGTCGATGGAGAACACCCTCCAGATCGATGATCGGGTGCTGGTCAACAAGTTGGTGTACGACTTTCGCTCGCCGAAACGCGGCGAGGTAGTCGTCTTCAAGGCGCCGACCTCCTGGAGCCCGGACGAGGAGGACTTCATCAAGCGGGTCATCGGCGTCGGCGGCGACAACGTGGTCTGCTGCGACGAACAGGGGCGGATCACGATCAACGGGGTCGCTCTGGACGAGCCGTACCTCTACTCCGTCGGCGGCGAGCGGGATCAGCCCGCTGACCAGGACTTTGATATCACCGTCCCGCGGGGGCGGCTGTGGGTGATGGGCGACCACCGGTCGGCGTCGGGCGACTCGTTGCAGCATTGGCGGCAGTCGGGGGAGGACGTCCGCCAAGCGACCGTCCCCGAGGATCGGCTCGTCGGCCGGGCCTTCACGATCTTCTGGCCGCTGGACCGGGCACGCTGGCTGAGCGTGCCCGAGCAGTACGGCCCCATTCCCCGGCCCGGAACCTGAGCCGGTGCGCAGGGTAGGCGCGGTAGGCGATGGCGAAGCCGTCTGGCAGGCTGGGACGATGACCGTCGCCCACGCCCTACGTCGCCCCATCCGGGCGCTGCTCGTCGCCGAGCCCGGCGGCCGCCTGCTCGTCGAGCGGTGGGTGAGCGCGGACAGGGGTGGGCCATGCTGACGCCGCCGCGTACCGTCGTCCGCCGCGACGGCGGGCTCTACGCGCTGGAGCGTGCCCTGCAACGACGCGGATTTCAGCAGGTGGCCGGCGCCGACGAGGCCGGTCGGGGCGCCTGCGCCGGCCCCCTGGTGGCCGCCGCCGCCATCCTGCCCCCGGGGCGGCGCGGGGAGGTCGACGGACTCGCCGACTCCAAGCTGCTCACCCCGGCCAGCCGGGAGCGGGTGTACGCGGAGGTCGTCGCTCGGGCGTCGGCGTACGCGGTGGTGGTGATCCCGGCAGCGGAGGTGGACCTGCGCGGACTGCACGTGTGCAACCTGGCCGCGATGCGTCGTGCGCTGGCGTCACTGACCACCCCGCCCGAGTACGTGCTGACCGACGGCTTCGGGGTGGACGGCCTGGATGTGCCCGGGTTGGCGGTCTGGAAGGGCGACCGGGTGGCGGCCTGTGTCGCGGCAGCCAGCGTGCTGGCCAAGGTCACCCGAGATCGGATCATGGTGGAGCTGGACCTGGAGTTCCCCGGTTACGGGTTCGCGGAGCACAAGGGCTACGTCACCGCCGAGCACTCGGCCGCGCTGCGGGAACGCGGGCCATGCCCGGAACACCGGTTCTCGTACGTCAATGTTGCGACCGCCTCCGGCCGGGATGGGGCCCCGCCCCGGGCTCGGCGACCGCTGGTCCCCGCGGCGGACGAGGCGATGGCACGTGCTGGGGCGGTAGAGGGTACCGTCGGCGTGGCGTTGGGCGAGCGGCCCTGGGCAGCGGCGTCGGTGGGGAATGATGTGGCCATGGAAGGCGGGATGGGATGAGCGCGGAAGATCTCGAAAAGTACGAGACGGAGATGGAGCTGCAGCTCTACCGGGAGTACCGCGACATCGTCCGCCAGTTCTCCTACGTCGTGGAGACCGAGCGTCGGTTCTATCTGGCGAACCAGGTCGACCTGCACGTGCGTAACTCGGACGGTGAGGTCTACTTCGAGGTCGAGATGCACGACGCCTGGGTGTGGGACATGTACCGTCCTGCCCGATTCGTCAAGAACGTCCGGGTGATGACATTTAAAGATGTCAATGTTGAAGAGCTGGAGAAGTCGGATATCTCGCTGCCGGCCGACTCAGGGTTCGGCAACTGACCTCTGGACCTCGCTGACCCTCCCGTTCCCCAACGGGCCCAGTTCCTGCCGCCCTGACCGCACGCCACCCTGAATTTCACGCCGCCCTGACCGCACTCCCTCTGATCCCCTGGCCCGGCCTTGCATAGCAGATCGAAGCGCTCCCCGCACTCTTGTCCACAGTGTTGTGGCTATCCACAGCTGAGCTGGGGTGGGGGTGGCCGTCGACTGGCTGACCGGGCAGGCTGCCGCCATGGAGCCGTCCCCGATTCTCGCCATCCTGCTCAGCGCCGGGCTGGTCACCACGCCCGCCGTGCCCGCGTCGCCGGTGGTGGCGTCTAGCTCGCCGTTGGTGGGGCCCGCGTCGCCGGTGGTGGCGTCCACGCTTGGGGTTGGTTCCGCGCCGACTGCGGCGGGCTCCCGATCGCCCGGGACAGTCCCGGCTTTCCAGTGGCCGCTGCCCGGGGAACCGCCGGTCGTGCGACGGTTCGATCCGCCACCGCAGCCCTGGTTGCCCGGCCACCGCGGCGTTGACCTGGCAGCCGCCGTGGGCAAACCAGTGTTGGCGGCGGGCGATGGCGTGGTCACCTTCGCCGGTGCCGTGGCTGGCCGCCCGGTGCTCACCGTGACCCACGCCGCCGGCCTACGGACCACCTACGAGCCGGTGCACTCCGATGTCGAGGTGGGCACACCGGTCCTGACCGGAATGCCGATCGGCCGGCTGTGGGCCGGGCACCCAGGCTGTGCCGCTGCGGCGTGCCTGCACTGGGGTTTGCGCCGTGGCGACACCTACCTGGACCCGTTGGCGCTGCTCGGTCGGGGGCCGGTGCGGCTGCTGCCACTCGATGGTGCGCCTCGGTAGCGGGCGCGCCGACCAGTAAGCCCAGCGGCTGGGTATTTCCAGGAGCTATTGGCAATTTGGTAGGTAAGAAAGCTTTAGTCATTCGCGGCCGGACGGCTCGGTGCGGCCTGTGGCCCATCCGAATGATCTTTGGATCTCTGGTGCCAAGGGTGCGGGTGGGCAGGATCTCGCGGTGGTGGGCGCCGGGGAGAGCCGGGTGGTGATGGGTTGGTCTGGGGCGTTGCCCACGCCGGTGTTGGAGGCGAATCGGGCGACTTATCCGGATGCTCGGCCTGGGGTTGATTTGGTGGTGGAGGCGACCCGCCTCGGGTTTGAGCAGTTCCTCGTGGTCAAGAACCGAGCTGCCCTAATCCATGTGGATGAGGTTGGCTACGTGTTCTCTGGTTCTGGTGTGGAGACGTCGTCGCGTGGTGCCGATGGTTCGGTCCTGCTGAAGGATCGTGCGGGTGAGCAGACGGCGCGTATCCCCGCTCCGCTGATGTGGGATGCGCGGAAGGACATTGTTGGTAGTCCTGTTAACGAAAAGCGGGTCCGCACGACCGTTACCTCTGACCAGAATCAGCAGGCGAACTGCAGATCGGGCTGTTGGCGACCACCCCGGCGACCCTTGCCCGCTCGTTCATCACCTGGGACACGACGGTGCTCGCCGGTAAGCAGATCACCGCATCGACGGTGTCGTTCTGGAACTGGTGGTCGCACACCTGCACCCCCACGTCGTGGGAGATTTGGACGACCGGCACGTCGACCTATACGACCACGTTCACGAACCAGCCGGAGTGGTTACGCAGTGCTTCACCACGACTACCTGCGCCGCATGGAGCAGGCCTGGACGTCGGCGAGTACCGCCGAGGACCCGTGTGCGGGTGGCCCGTCGGCGACCGGGGTGGGCGGTGTAGCGCCCTACCACCACGCCTACACCTTCGACGCGACCGGTAGCCGCACGACCGAGACCCAGTACTCGACCAGCGGCACCCCATTGATCGAGCGCAGCTACACCTACCCGGCCGCCGGCGAAGCGCAGCCGCACACGCTCCGGGAGATGACGGAGAAGACGCCGCAGGGCGACCGGCTGCACTCCTACGAGTACGACGCGACCGGTAACACGACGAAGCGTACGAAGGTCGGTGAGGACCAGACCCTGGTCTGGGACGCCGAGGGCAACCTGGAGTCGGTCACGGACGCCGACGGGAGGAAGACCAGCTTCCTCTACGGCGTGGACGGTTTGCGGATGCTCCGCAAGGAGCCGGACGCGACCACGCTCTATCTGCCGGACATGGAGATCCGGCTGGACCACCAATCCCGGTCCACTGCGGCGACCCGCTACTACCCACTGCCCGGTGGCAGCAGATCAATGGGTACGCGTACGCCAACAACAACCCCACCACCTACACTGACCCCAGTGGCCTGTACTTCGAAGAGGGTGGTGTCTACGGCGGTGGCCGTCGCGCCTACAAGTATGGTGGTAAAACCGTAATTACCGGCAAACCGCCAAGGCGGCCACAACTCCCCAAGCCGCGTCCGGCACCGTTACCCGCGCCCTCGCCGACACCCGGTAGTTCCGTGGTATCGGCATGGTCTGCTGTTCCCGTCGCTATACTATCGTGCCGAGGCGATCGATGTCTGGATTGGCGGAGGCTGTAACAGATATGAGGCAGTGGCCGAAGCTGCCAGCGGTGGAGGGGGAATTGCAATTGTTGAGAATGCGATTCGCTGCTTGCCTCGCGAGTTTGCTGCTAATCTCCGGTTGTGGTGTGTTCTTGCCCAGTCATGACTATTACGCGGTCGGGGCTGCGCAGATCGGTGACCAACTCTACGTCTATGCGCCGTTGTGTGACGGTGAACGAGTGGTGGGGGTTGAGGCATACGATAATCTATTGGCCGGGCAGGAGCCCAACTATGACCCTGATTTGATGCAGTTCACCTACTGGAAGGCGCAGGATCCGACTCATGAGTCGGTGGCGAATGGTTGGATTGCGCTTGGAGACAGTAATGGATTCCGGACGACTGCTGTGGTGGCGGGCTCGAATGTCGAGCTTCCGGAGAAATTAGGAATTAGCCTGCAGCTTGACGTGGGGAGTCAACATGCAGTGGGGGGCGTAGTATCGGTTTCGAAGGCGCCAAGATATCCTGCCGGCGCGGACCCCGGTAGCGTCCGCTACGCGTACCGCCCCGAGCGCAATGGAGCGGATACGCGTGATCCCAGGGAGATTCGCGATGAGTCCGGCTGCGCTGCGAACTACCCGGCATGATTAGGTCATTCAGCCAGATCTGGCGCCAGATATCACGGGGAAGGCTGGTAAACACCAAGAGGTCGTCGTGGGATGTGGGCCCGTCCCTTGTCAACGAGCGACGAGTCTGACGAGTCAACCAGCCCGACTCCACCGAACCCGGGCGGTTCAGTCGGTATGTGCGCCGCTGCCCCGAACCGCTACCCGATCCGGTCAAACCTGAGATAAACCCGTGCTAGCTACCAAAGACTGGATACTGTGACGCCTGACAGTGCTCGTGAACAAACCTCGCGTAGCTGTTGCATCCAGCTCGGGTCTCGTACGGGTGTGCACTACCGGTATCTCTTGGTGCCGGCGGAGCGTCGAGTCCACTGTGCCGGCTGAGAGCAAGGGGGTTCCGAGGCGCAAATCTTTACACCCAGGAGGTGATGCTGATGTGGAAGATCGCACATCCGACGATAAGGCGCGGGTCCACGATCGCTGCCGGGGCGCTGGCCTGCACGGTGGCTGTCGGTGTCGCGGGCGGTATGCCGCCCGCGCTCGCAGATCCCACATCGCCGTTAGCGCCGGAGAGCTCCCCGACAGTGCAGAATGATGGTCGGGGTGCCCCCGATCGTAGCCGTTACGTCCCGTCGGTTCCCCCTTCCGTGGAGCCTCAGCATCGGGGTGATCGGCAACGTGAGCCAGTGCTTTTCTCTACCGATATGTCGATGGGGCTGACCACGGGCTCCCGTAACGGTATGTCCGCCTCGGTCCCGGATATTGACGACTCGTACGCGCTCGCCCTTGCGTTGGCTCACGGGGTTGATGTGCGGGGCGTTGTGGTGACCATGGGAAACTCGATGGCCAAGTCGACTGTGGTAGCCGCCCAGGCGACGGTTAACGCACTCGATGCGGACATACCCGTGGTGCAGGGGGCGGAGGTCTGGTTGCCGGTCGAGGCCCAGCAGACCACCGGCGGCGCGGATCTGACCAATACCTGCGTCAACGACGGCGTCCGGTTCATGGCCGACCAGCTGCGGGAGACCGGCGGGTTGACGATCCTGGCGATCGGTCCGTTGACCGACGTGGCGTGTCTGACCATGAACTTCCCGGAAGAGGCCGCCCTCATCTCCCGGATCGTCGCCCTCGTCGGCAGTAAGCCGACGACAGTGTTCGAGATCTTCGGCACCCCGCTGGTTGACTTCAACTACATCATGGACCCGCGGGCCGAGCAGATCGTCCTGGACGAAACGACCATTCCTTTCACGGCCATCACCTTCGACCTCTCCTCGCTGGCGCCGATCCCGATCCTGGAGTTGGAGCGGCTGGCCACCAGTACGGACCCGCTCGCGCGGTTCTACGGCGAGTCGTCGATGCCGCGCCTGGAGATGTTGAAGGACATAGACTTCGGCCCCGCGTACCCGATCTTTGACGCCGCCGCCGCGTGGCACCTGATCCGGCCGCAGGACCAGGTATGTCAGCAGGCGGGCTACCGGCTGAAGACCGGATCGCCAGCGACAGCGGAGGCCGGAGAAGCAGACATCTACGACTGGTTCTCGCCTGAGATCACCGAAACCCGGCAGGTCACCTCGTGCACGGGTTTCACGAGTAGGCAGGCGGCGGGCCGCTACCAGCACGCGATTCTTCAGGCCGTTGGCGGAGATGGGTGGACCGACCGGGATGTCCTTCTGAACGAGGAGGGCCCGCTGCGGACCGACGAGTGGGCTGCGCCGACGGGCACCGGCCCGCTGCGGACCGACGAGTGGGCTGCGCCGACGGGCACCGGGCCGCTGCGGACCGACGAGGGGTCTGCATTGACCACGGGACCTCTGTGGACCGAAGACTGGGCTGCGCCGACCGACACCGGGCCGCTGTGGACCGAAGACTGGACGCTCCCGACCGAGGAGGGGCTCCTGGGGACTGAGGAGTGGGCGCTCCCCACCGAGGAGGGCACCACCTGGAATGAGGGGGGTGGCGCCCTGGAGTAGCGGGAACCCCGCCAAGCACGGGCTACGTCCCCACGCCGAGTGGCTGGGTGCGTAGCCCGTTCGCATCAGTGGTTGTCGAGGTGACCGCGGTAGCGTCGTGGCGGGTGCCCACAACTGGTGCACCCGCAGGATCGGCGTGTGAAACGCCGCGGCGGCCCGCCGGCTCACGCCCGAGGGTGGGCCTGCCGGTACGCGGCCCGCAGCCGCTCGACCGACACGTGGGTGTAGATCTGGGTACTGGCCAGCGAGGAGTGCCCGAGGAGTTCCTGCACCGCCCGTAGGTCCGCGCCGCCCTCCAACAGGTGGGTGGCCGCCGCGTGCCGCAGCCCGTGCGGGCTGGTCCGGGGTAGGCCCGCCACGGTGGCGTACCGGCCAACGATACCTCGCGCGGTGGTCGGGTTGAGCCGGCCGCCGCGCGCCCCGAGTAGCAGTGCGTTCGCCGACCGAGCGCCGACCAGCCGGGGGCGGCCGTGGCGCAGCCACACGTCGAGCGCCCGTTGCGCGGGGACTCCGTAGGGCACGCTGCGTTCCCGGCCCCCTTTGCCGAACACCCGGAGCACCCGCCGGCCCGGGTCCACGTCCGCGACGTCAAGCCCGCACGCCTCACTGACCCGGACCCCGGTCGCGTACAGCAGCTCCAGCAGCAGCTGGTCTCGCAGCCGGGCCGGGTCGGCGGCGCCCGGCTGGACGTCGTCGGTCGGCTGCTCCTGGGGTGCCGTGTGCGCCGCCTCCAACAGGGCGGTGGCCTGATCAACCGGGAGTACGGCGGGTAGCTCCCGGTGGGCGCGGGGACTGGCCAGGCCGGCGGCGATGTCGGTCGGTAGCCGGCCGTCGCGGTGGGCCCAGGCGCTGAAGGTGCGGGCCGCGGCGGACCTTCGGGCCAGTGTGGTCCGGGCGGCTCCCGTCGTGCGCTGCCGGGCCAACCAGCTGCGGATCTGTGCGAGCGTCAGGTCAGCGGGAGTCTGGGCTCCCGCCCGTACGGCGTGGTCGAGCAGACTGATGACATCGGCCACGTATGCCCGGACGGTGTGGGCGGAGCGGTTCTGGACCTGGGCCAGCTGGGCCGCGAAGTCGTCCGCCGCCTCGCGTAGCGGCGCGGGGAGCGCCGCGTGCCGGGCCCGGGTCGCTTCGCCTCGTTTCACTGCCCGACCTCGTTTCACTGCCTGGCCTCGGGTCAGCTGGTGAGCCGGCCCGGCGGACCGATGGTGAGCTGCTTGTCGACGTGCACCCGATCAGCCTACGGGCGCCTTGCCGGCTCCCGCGGTCCCGACGGCTCCCGCGGTCCCGACGGCTCCTACGGCGTCAAGGGTTCCCGCGGCGGCAGCGGGGGCGAGAGCGCGTACCCGTCGTCGCGTCGGCTGACCAGGCCCAGTTCCTCAAGGAGGGCCAGCTTGCGCAGCGCTGTCCGGGCCATCACGCCGGACCGGGCGGCGATGTCGTCAACTCCGCGTACGCCTCGCCGGGGCAGCGCCTCCAGCACCATCGTGGACTCGTCGTCGAGTTGGTCCCGTACCTGCGCGGGCCCGCGTACCTGCGGTGCCAGGTCCCCACCGATGCGACCCACCTCCTCGAGCACCTGCGCGGAGGAGGTGACCAGCCGGGCTTCCGGGTACTGCCGGAGCAGCTCGTGCGCCCCGACGGACATGGTGGAGGTGACCGGGCCGGGCACCACCATCGCCGGCCGGGCGATCGCCAGGGCCCGGTGCATCGTCTGGGTCGCTCCGCTGCGGGCGGCGGCCTCGACCAGCACGCTGCCCCGGGTCGCCGCGGCGATCACGCGATTGCGGATCAGGAACCGGGGCCGCAGCGGATCCGCTCCCGGTATCCACTCGCTGACCAACAGCCCGGTGTCGGCGATCCGCTCGAAGAGGGCGGCATTGCCCATCGGGTACGGCCGGTCCACGCCGCAGGCGAGCACGGAGACGGTCAACCCACCGGCGGTCAGCGCCCCCCGGTGCGCGGCGGCGTCGATGCCGAACGCCCCGCCCGAGACGATCGTCCAACCCCGTTCGGCCAGTCCGTACGCCAGCTCGGTGCCCACGTGGATGCCGTAGCCGGTCGCGGCCCGGGCGCCCACCAGCGCGACCGACCGGTCCAGCGTCTCGGCCAGGGAGTGCCCACCCCGCACCCAGAAGCAGAGCGGTGGGGCGGTCTCCCGGTCGACCCGGCGGGGCGAACTCGCCAGGACGAGGCGGTGTAGGTCGTCGACGGGCAGCGGCCACTCGTCGTCGGCTGGCGTCACCAGCCGGGCGCCGAGGCGGTCGGCGCGTTCCATCGCCTTCGTGGCTACTGCCAGCGGGTCTCCGGCCGAGAGCCGGGCGGTCACCGTCTGCCGCAGTGCCTCCTCGGGGGCGTCGCCCTCCCGCAGCAGGGTCAGCGCGCCAACCGCGCCGTGCTGCTTGACCAACCTGAAGACGGACCGGTTACCCGGCTCCGCGATCCAGGTCAGCGCCACCCGGGCGAGGCGGTCGGCGTCGAGTGCCGCTGCCGCTCGCGGATCACTCGCCGGGTGCCTCATCCCGGCCTGCTCCGGATTTCCCGCTGGCCCGAAGCCGGCGCCGGCCTCTCCCCGGGCGGTCACAGTACCTCTCCCCAGGTGTTCACAGTGCCTCCCCGGTGCGCAGGCCGATCGCCTCTCGGACGTCCTCGGCGTCGGGGCGCTGCCGACCGTCCAGGTCGGCGATCGTCCACGCCAACCGGAGGACCCGGTCGAAGCCCCGGGCCGAAAGCGATCCCCGGTCGAGCCGGGCACGTAGCCCCCGGATGACCGGGCCGGGCAGGCACCAGGGTGGCCGCCGCAGCACCGGCCCGGGTAGTTCGGCGTTACTTCGCTGGCCGAGGCGGGACCAACGCTCGCGGGCCGCCGCGCGGGCCGTCGCGACCCGGGCGGCCACCACGCTGGAGGGCTCGCCGCCCGAGCTCACCTGCACCAGCTCGGCGGCGCGTACCGGCCGCACGGTCACCTGGATGTCGACCCGGTCGAGGAGCGGGCCGGAGAGGCGACCGAGGTAGCGGCGTCGGGCGAGTGGGGTGCAGTCGCAGGAGACGTCGCCGGCTGGTTTGGCGCAGGGGCAGGGATTGGCGGCCAGGACGAGCTGCACCTGGGCCGGGTATTCGGCGGTGCCGCGGGAGCGGGCCAACCGGACCCGGCCGTGCTCGAGCGGCTGCCGGAGGGCGTCCAGAGCGCGCCGTTGGAACTCGGGAGCTTCATCTAGCAGCAGTACGCCGCGATGGGCCAGGGATACCGCGCCGGGGCGGGCGAGGCCGGAGCCACCACCGACCAAGGCCGAAACGGTCGCGGTGTGGTGCGGCGCCTGGAACGGTGGTTGTCGGATCAACTGCCCACCGGAGGGCAGCAGGCCGGCGATCGAGTGCAGCGAGGTCACCTCCATCGCGGCGTCGTCGGGCAGCTCGGGTAGGACCGACGGGAGCCGTTCGGCGAGCATGGTCTTGCCAGCGCCGGGTGGGCCGAGTAGGGCGAGGTGGTGGCCGCCGGCAGCGGCGATCTCCAGGGCCCGCCGGCCCAGGCTCTGGCCGGCGATATCGGCCAGGTCGAGGGTGGGGGTGGGGTCCGCCGGGGTGGCCGGGGGCGGCTGCGGCAGCGGGGCGCCGTCGGTGAGGAAGGCGGCCAACTGGCGGAGGCTGCGGACGGGGTGGACCTGGATGCCGGGGATCATGCCCGCCTCGGTGGCGTTGTCGAGGGGAACGACCACCCGGTGGTGCCCGGCGCTGGCAGCCGCGGCGACCATGGGTAGGGCACCGCGGACGGGGCGGACGGTGCCGTCCAGGCCCAACTCGCCGAGGAGCACCACCTGATCCAGGGGGGCCAGCGGTAGCTCCCCGGCGCTGCCCAGCACCGCTACCGCGATCGCGAGGTCGAGGCTGGAGCCGTGTTTGGGCAGGGTGGCGGGGAGCAGGTTGATGGTGATCCGGCGGTTGGGCCAGGCCCGACCGGAGTTGACCACAGCGGCCCGGACGCGGTCGCGCGCCTCGTGTAGGGCGGTGTCCGGTAGGCCGGTGATCGCCACGGTGGGCAGGCCGGGGGCGAGGTCGGCTTCGACCTGCAGCACATGCCCGGTAGCCCCGACCAGGCCGATGCAGCGGACCCGGGCGTAGCTCATCGGTGTGCTCTCATGTCAGAACGCACCTTTCAGGTGCTCGATGCGAGGCATACCACCGGTGAGGCGGATGGAGAGCACGTCGAAGCGGACCTCGTCGGCCCGGGTGCCGGTCTCGGCGAGCCAGCGGGCGGCGAGGAGACGCAGCCGGCGGGCCTTGGTGCCGGTTACGGCCGCGGTGGGGGTGCCGAAGGTGTCGGTGCACCGGGTTTTGACCTCGCAGATGGCGAGGACCGCGCCGTCCCAGGCGATGATGTCGATCTCGCCGTGCGGGCAACGCCAGTTGCGGGCCACCGGCCGTAGCCCCGCCGTGATCAGGTGTCGGAGGGCGCAGCGTTCCCCGTATGCGCCCACCGACTGGTTGTGTCTGCTCATACCCGGCACGGTGCCGGGGCCGGCTCCGGGGCGTGGTTCGGGCGGTGCGGGCCTGTGGACGACGAGCCCACCTGTGGACGAACGGACGATCAAGCTCTCGCCGTGCTAAGGACACCGCCTTCGGGAGCGTGATCGTGGCCTATCACCGGCGTGATGGTGGACCGGAGTATCTCGTTGAGTACGGAGAGTGATGTTCAGATTGCCGATGTTGGTGGGTTGGTGCAGGCCGAGGGCGGACTGCCCGGCGAATGGCGTCCGCGCAGTCGGTCGCATACGGTGCCGACGTGGACGGACGACGGAGTTTCACTGAAGATCAGGAGTCGCGTTGGTACCCCGGTGACCGGGATCGGGGTTATGGGGAGCCGACATGGCGGGGGGAGAGCCACTACGGCGAGGAGGATCTCCGGGGCCCCGAGCAGGGTGGTGGGGGCCACCGGTACGACGGTTTTGGCGACGGGCGGGGCGGGCTCGTTAAACCGGAGGACTCCGGTGCGTTTCGGATCAGCGAGGACGACTCTGGGCGTTTCAGCGCCACGGGTGCGTACGGCGACGCTCGGTCCGAGACCGAGGGCTACCGGGCGAGCCGCTCCCGGTGGGCCGAGACTGACCCGGAGAGCACCGGTGATTCCACTGCTGACCGGCCGGGGCGGCGCTCACGGGAGGCACGTGACCAACTCTCGGCCTCCAGCGCGGACGTGTTCGGCGCGGCCGGCCCGGTCGCGGAGCCGGGGCGGCCGAGCGCGCTGGGCGGGTACCCGATCGTGGAGCCGAACCGCCCCGCCGAGGAGGCGGTGAACCCGTTGGAGCTGCCGACCGGAGCGATGCCGCCGGTCGGGCCACGTGGTGATCTGTCCCCGGCGGCGCCCCCGGCGGGCGACGGTGTCTATCGGACGCGCCGCCCGGTGTTGGCGGTGATCTTCGCCGTCCTGGTGCTGGCCTTCGAGGTGCCGGCACTGCTGGTGCTGCTGGACGGGCTGACCGGAGGGCTGACGGCGGCGAACGTGCTGGCCGGGATGTTCCTCGTCGGCGGGGTGCCGATCTTCGCCGTTGGCCTGTACGGGCTGCGTGCCGGTGGGTTGTCGTTGCCAGATGGTCGCGGTTGGCTGCGTCCGCCGACGGCCTGTCTCACCGCTGGCCTGGTGCTCTTCGTGGCGGCGGCGATCGCGGTCGGCTGAGCTGCCGGTCGGGGCTGGCCAACCCTGGTCTGGCGGTCGACCAACTTCGGTCCGGCGGCTGTGGGCCCATGACAATCCCGGCGTTGCGGCACTTGCTCCCGAACGCGGGGTTTGTGGGAGGTGGCGTACACTGGTCGACTGGCGACCGCCTTGCGCGGTCGACCTCGCGCGCCCTCCCCGCGGCTTGCCGTGGGGCGGCGGCTCCCTGGTCCCGACCGCTGGGTCGGGCCCACCACGGCCGACGACCGGGCGCCAGGACGCCCAGCCGCCGGCCGGGCGGAACAACCAGGGACGCAAGGAGTAACCATGGCCGTCGTGACCATGCGCCAGCTGCTCGAGAGTGGTGTCCACTTCGGGCACCAGACCCGGCGCTGGAACCCGAAGATGAAGCGCTTCATCTTCACCGAGCGCAACGGTATCTACATCATCGACCTGCGCCAGACCCTCGACTACATCGAGAAGGCGTACGAGTTCGTGCGCGGGACGGTCGCCGAGGGGGGCAGCATCCTCTTCGTCGGGACCAAGAAGCAGGCGCAGGAGGCGATCGCCGAGCAGGCGACCCGGGTTGGTCAGCCGTTCGTCAACCACCGCTGGCTCGGCGGCATGCTGACCAACTTCCAGACGGTGTACAAGCGGCTCCAGCGGATGAAGGAGCTGGAGGCCCTCGGTGACCTGAGTGGCACCGCAGCCGGCTACACCAAGAAGGAGACGCTGCAGCTCAACCGGGAGAAGGGGAAGCTGTCGCGTACCCTCGGGGGTCTGCGGGACATGCAGAAGCTCCCGGCCGCGATCTGGGTGGTCGACACGAAGAAGGAGCACATCGCCGTTGACGAGGCTCGCAAGCTGGGTATTCCGGTCATCGCGGTGCTCGACACCAACTGTGACCCGGACGAGGTCGACTACCCCATTCCGGGTAACGACGACGCGATCCGCTCGGCGGAGCTGCTGACCAAGGTTGTGGCCGCCGCCGTCGCCGACGGCCTGATCGCCCGTTCCGGCCGCCGTCGGGGCACCGACGAGAAGCCGGAGGCGGGGGTCGCCGCCGACGAGCCGCTGGCCGAGTGGGAGCGCGAGCTGCTCGAGGAACCGGCGAAGGCCGAAGAGCAGCCGGCGAAGGCCGAAGAGCAGCCGGCGAAGGCCGAAGAGCAGCCGGCGGCAGCCGCCGCGGAGTGACCGCCCCCGGAGCCCCGGCCGTGCGGCCGGGGCTCCGGGTACATCGTCATCCAGACCACCCACCCGCAGTCTCACCACTGAAGAGAGAGTCATGTCCAACTTCACCGCCGCGGATGTCAAGAAGCTCCGCGACCTCACCGGCGCCGGCATGATGGACAGCAAGAAGGCGTTGACCGAGGCCGAGGGCGACTTCGACAAGGCAGTCGAGGTTCTGCGCGTCAAGGGCGCCAAGGATGTCGGCAAGCGGGCTGGCCGGACCGCCGCCAACGGCTTGGTCGCGCACTCCGGCAAGGCCCTGCTGGAGCTGAACTGCGAGACGGACTTCGTCGCCAAGACCGACAGCTTCGTCGCGCTGGCCCAGCAGCTGGTCGAGCACGGCGAGCGCACCGGCATCAGCAACGCCGAGGAACTGCTGGCCAGCGAGATCGACGGCAAGGACGTCGCCGAGCTGGTCCAGGAGCAGTCCGCCAAGATCGGCGAGAAGCTGGTGCTGAACCGGTTCGCGAAGCTGGACGGCACCGTCGCGGTCTACCTGCACCGCAAGGCGCAGGATCTGCCGCCGGCCGTCGGTGTGCTGGTGCAGTACACCGGCAAGACCGACGAGGCCGGGGACGCCGACGCGCGCGGTGTGGCGATGCAGATCGCCGCGATGCGCCCGCAGTACCTGAGCCGGGATGAGGTGCCGGCGGAGGTCGTCGAGTCCGAGCGGCGCATCGCCGAGCAGACCGCCCGGGAGGAGAACAAGCCCGAGGCGGCGCTGCCGAAGATCGTTGAGGGCCGGGTGAACTCCTTCTTCAAGGACTTCGTCCTGCTGGAGCAGGCGTCGGTCACCGACAACAAGAAGCCGGTGCGGCAGGTTCTGGCCGAGGCCGGGGTTGAGGTCACCCGCTTCGTTCGGTTCGAGGTCGGCCAGGCCTGAGCCGATCCTGAGCGCTTGCCGGCGTTCGGGACGGGAACGTGGACGAGGAGGTCGCCGGTGTACGTGTCAAGCACCGCGGCCTCCTCGTCACGTAGGGTCGATGGCGGCAATTTGCGGCGTGTGCGGCGTACGCATGGTGAAGGGCGGGGAGGATGACACAGGTTGTGAGTGACCGGAGTCTGCTGGCGGAGGATCCGACGGCGCCACCTCCTGGCCGCGCGCGGCGGGTGGTGCTGAAGCTCTCCGGCGAGGTGTTCGGCGGGGGCGCGATCGGTGTCGATCCCGATGTTGTTCAGGCCATCGCCCAGCAGATCGCGACCGTGGTCCGGCGCGGTGTGCAGGTCTCGGTGGTGGTCGGTGGAGGCAACTTCTTCCGGGGCGCCGAGTTGCAGAAGCGGGGGATGGACCGGGCCCGGGCCGACTATATGGGCATGCTCGGTACGGTAATGAACTGCCTCGCCCTCCAGGATTTTCTGGAGAAGGAGGGCATCGAGACCCGGGTGCAGAGCGCTATCACCATGGCCCAGGTCGCCGAGTCATACATTCCGCTGCGCGCCATCCGGCACCTCGAGAAGGGACGAGTGGTGATCTTCGGGGCCGGTGCTGGCATGCCCTACTTCTCCACCGACACCGTCGCCGCGCAGCGGGCTCTGGAGATCCGGGCAGATGTGGTGCTGATGAGCAAGAACGGGGTGGACGGCGTCTACACGGCGGATCCGCGCGTCGACTCGACCGCCAGCAAGTTCGACTCGATCACCTTCTCCGAGGTGCTTCGTCGAAACCTGCGGGTCGCCGACGCCGCCGCGTTCAGCCTCTGCATGGAGAACGGCCTGCCGATGTTGGTCTTCGGCGCCCAGGGCGACGACACCATCACTCGGGCCGTGGGCGGCGACAAGATCGGTACCCTGATCACCACCTGAGCGGTTCGACCTCGACGGTCCTCCGACCTGACCAGCCACGACGAGCATAGAAGGAGGCGAGGAGAACGGTGATCGACGAAACCCTCCTCGAGGCCGAGGAGAAGATGGAGCGTGCCATCGAGCACGCCAAGGAGGAGTTCGGGGCGATCCGTACGGGCCGTGCCAACGCCGCCATGTTCTCCAAGATCATAATCGACTATTACGGCAGCCCGACCCCGTTGCCGCAGATGGCGTCGATCGGGGTGCCGGAGCCCCGCATGGTCATCATCAAGCCGTACGACACCTCGCAGACCAACGCCATGGAAAAGGCGATCCGCGACTCCGACCTTGGGGTAAACCCCAACAACGAGGGTAACCAGCTGCGCATTCTGCTCCCGCAGATGACCGAGGAGCGCCGCCGCGAGATGATCAAGGTGGCTCGGCACAAGGGGGAGGAGGCCAAGGTGGCGGTCCGCAACATCCGCCGCAAGGCCAAGGAGGAGTTGGACCGGCTGGTCAAGGCCGGTGAGGTCGGTGAGGACGACGGGCGCCGTGCCGAGAAGGAGCTGGACGACCTGACTCAGCGGTTCGTCGGCAGCGTGGACGAGCTGATCAAGCACAAGGAAGCCGAGCTGCTCGAGGTCTGACCTCGCTGCCCGGCTGCTGACGCGGCACCGGCGACCACGCCCTTTCGGGGCCGCCGGTGCCGCCTCTCTGTTGCGGCTCGTTGCCGCACCAGCGCGCAAGGGCCGCACCAGCGCGCAAGGGCCGCACCAGCGCGCAAGGGCCGCACCAGCGCGCAAGGGCCGCACCAGCGCGCAAGGGCCGCACCAGCGCGCAAAGGGCGCAGTAGCACGCATAGGCCGCACTGGCCACACCAGCGCGTACCGGCCGCCCCGGCGGTGCTGGTCGGGCGGGCGGAGGCGGTTTCGGATGCCGGGGTAGCGGGTGCAGTAGGCTCGGCTCGATTCTCGGGCACCCGGCGGTGACTGGCGGGGATCGACTGGCCGACCCGCCGGTCAACCAGAGGGAACATCATTCGGGTAGGGGACATGGTTGTGGTTGTGCGTCTGGTCGTCGGTTTCGTCTTCCCTCCAGGTGCGTGATGTCCCCCGTTGACCCGCACCGCAGCGCCGAACCCCACGGCTGGGAACGGCCCGCCGAATCGCCTGGCGTTCCACCGGTGGATTCTGGTGCGGTACCCCGCGACCTCGGTGCAACGGTTCGGCATCGAGAAGGCCCTGGCTCCGACCACGGCGATCCCGGCCAGCATGGCCGGTCGCCAGCGGAGTCGACGGGTGGGCCTGGCCGAATCCCGGGTAACGGCCACCAAGCCCTCACCGACGACCGGGACTACCCGAACGCGCGACAGAACGCGGTCCCGGACGCCCCAGGCGGGTCCGAGTACCCGACAGCTCAGCTCCAGCCGGTCCGGGACGACGATCCGGCCACGCAGCCGCGACCGCGGGGGCGGCGTCGGGCGGGACGGCGTCGTGCCTCCGGCGCCGCTGCCCAACCGCGGTCGGCCGGCAAGGCCGGCCGTAACCTGCCGGCGGCTATCGGCGTAGGGGTTGGCCTTGGTGCCCTCATCCTCGTGCCTCTCTTTCTCTACCCGTTCGCCTTCGTGGTGGTCGTCGCGGGGGCACTGGTGGTCGGTTGTTGGGAGATGACCCGGGCGGTCGGTCGCGCGGGCGTCCACCCGCCGCTGGTCCCGCTGGCCGCGGGCAGTGTGCTGGTGTCCGGGCTGGCCTGGTTCGCCGGGCCCGATGCGTTGACCCTCGGTTTGGCCGTCACGGTGCTCGGTGCCCTGGTGTGGCGACTGGGCGACGGGCTGGCCGGATTCCGTCGGGACGCCCTCGCGGCCACCCTGATCGCTGTCTACGTACCGTTCCTCGGTGGGTTCGCCGCGTTACTGGCGGCGCCGGAGGACGGGGCGCTGCGGGTGTTGGTGACACTGGCAGCGGTGGTGCTCTCCGACACCGGTGGGTACGCGGCCGGAGCCAACTTCGGTCGGCATCCGATGGCTCCGACAATCAGTCCGAAGAAGTCCTGGGAAGGGCTGGCGGGTTCGCTCGGCGCGGCGGCCCTCGGCGGTGCCCTGCTGATCTGGCTGCTCTTCGATGTAGCGCCCTGGTGGGGGGCGCTCTTCGGAGTCGCTGTCTCCGCCGCGGCCGTCCTGGGCGATCTGGCCGAGTCCATGATCAAACGAGACCTCGGGGTGAAGGACATGAGCAACCTGCTGCCGGGGCATGGCGGCCTGATGGACCGGCTCGACTCGGTTCTCTTCGCCCTCCCGACGGCGTACCTGCTGCTTGCGCTCTTCGTTCCGGTGACGGGCTGAGGCGTGGGCTACCTGGTGCCCACCCCCGGGCACGCCCCGCCTCCACCACCGTTGCCGGCCGGTCCGGTGCGAGGCCGGCGGATCCGCAGCGGCGTGGTCCGGGCCGGTCGTGACAGACTGGGTGGGCCATGACGAACCTGCCCTTGACCCCGGTCAACCCCGACGCCCCCGCCCGCCGCGCGGCGATGCCCCCGCGGCACCTCGCCGACTTCGATCTCGCCGGCCGCCAGGCTCTGGCCGAGGAACTGGGCGAGCCGGGGTTCCGGGCTCGGCAGGTGTCGACTCACTATTTCGGCCGGCTGGTCCGCGATCCGGGGCAGATGACGGATCTGCCGTCGGCGACCCGGGAGAAGCTGGCCGGCCAGTTGCTGCCCACGCTGTTGACACCGGTGCGGGAACTGGCGTGTGACGACGGCGCCACCCACAAGGCGCTCTGGCGGCTGCACGACGGCTCGCTGGTAGAGAGTGTGCTGATGGGCTATCCGGACCGGGTGACGGTCTGTCTCTCCAGCCAGGCGGGGTGCGGGATGGCCTGCCCCTTCTGTGCGACCGGCCAGGCGGGCCTGACCCGTAACCTCTCCACCGCTGAGATCGTCGACCAGGCGGTCTACCTGGCCGGTGTGGCCGCCTCTGGCGCCGTCGCCGGGTCCCCACCGCGACTGTCTCGTGTGGTGTTCATGGGGATGGGGGAGCCGTTGGCCAACTACAACCGGGTGGTGGCGGCGATTCGCCGGCTGGTGGCGCCCGCGCCCGAGGGGCTGGGGCTGTCCCAGCGGCACATCACTGTTTCCACGGTGGGTCTGGTCCCTGCTATCCGTCGACTGGCCAGCCAAGACCTCTCCGTGACCCTTGCGTTGTCGCTGCACGCGCCCGATGATGAGCTGCGCGACGAACTCGTGCCCGTGAACCAGCGCTGGAAGGTGTCCGAGGTGCTGGAGGCGGCCTGGGAGTACGCAGCCCACACGAGACGTCGCGTGTCGATCGAATACGCAATGATCAAGGACGTGAACGACCAGCCGTGGCGAGCCGACCTGCTGGGGCGGCTGCTGGCCGGCCGGTTGGCCCATGTGAACCTGATCCCGCTCAACCCCACTCCGGGTAGCCGCTGGGATGCCAGCCCGAAGCCGGTTGAGAGGGAGTTCGTCCGGCGGTTGCGCGCCGCCGGGGTCTCCACGACAGTGCGAGACACCCGGGGGCGTGAGATCGACGGAGCATGTGGTCAGCTCGCCGCGGCCGAGGGGCAATGAGAGCGTGGGGGCCGGGGAGAGCGACCCGGCGGAGCGAACTAGACCAGGAGACATAGTGGCGAGTCAGGGTCAGCGTTTCCGGCGTAAGTCGCTGCGCCGGGGATACAAGGTTGACGAGGTGGACGCCTTCCTCGACCGGGTCGAGGCCACGCTGGAGGGGCAGCCGGTGGGCGCGCCCGTGTCCGCGCAGGAGGTCCACGACGTCGTCTTCCGGGTCCGATTCAACGGCTATGACGAGTGGCAGGTCGATCTTCACCTCGACCGGGTGGAACGGCAGCTCGCCGACGTGGAGGAACAGAGCGGCCGCCCGGCTCCGGCCGCTGACCCCTACCCGCCCGAGCGTCCGGCGGATCGGATGGGTCCGCCCGAGCAGTTCGGCCCGCCGGGGCGGATGGGTCCGGCGGAGCGGATGGGTCCGGCGGATCGGATGGGTCCGCCCGAGCAGTTCGGCCCGCCGGGGCGGATGGGTCCGGCGGATCGGATGGGTCCGCCCGAGCAGTTCGGCCCGCCGGGGCGGATGGGTCCGCCGGACCAGTTCGGCCCGCCGGGGCGGATGGGTCCACCCGACGAGCGGGGCATCGCCCCGGAGCAGCAGCCGATGCCGCCCCGGTTCGCGCCGGCGCCGCCCGGTGTTCCGCACAGCCGGTACGACGAAAGCACCGGGTCCTTCTCCGGCGGCCACGATGCCCCCCACGGCGGCCACGATGCCCCCCACGGCGGCTATGAACCGCCACGCGGTCCGGCCGCCCCGCACGGTCCCGGTGGTTCGCACGGTCCCGGTGGTTCGCACGGTCCCGGTGGTTCGCACGGTCCCGGTGGTTCGCACGGCCCCGGTGGTTCGCACGGTCCCGGTGGCCCGTCGCGGGGGCCAGCTACCGGCGGTTACGGCCCCGACGAGCCACGGTTTGACGGGTTCGAGGCCGGTCGACACGGGCGTGCCGACATGACGACCGAGATGCGGATGCCGGAGCGCGGGCGAGAGATGGGCGGCTTGCCGGCGCCGCAGCCCGGCTTCGCCGGCTCACCGGAGGTCTCCGGGCCGCCGATGACGGCTCAGCCCAGGGGGGGTGATCCAGCAAGGGGAGGGCCGCCGATGGCTGGGCCGCCGGGTAGCGACCTCTACCGGGTTGACCAGATTCGCCGTAGCTTCCAGGTTCGCCGCTTCGGCAGCGGGTACGACCCGGACCAGGTCGACCGCTTCTTCGACAGCCTGCTCGGCGGAATGCAGGGGCGGAATCCGATGCCGGTGAACCCGCACGACCTGGGTACGCTCCGCTTCGGCCTGGTACAGGGCGGCTACTTCGAGGAGGAAGTGGACGCCGCCCTGAAGAATGTGCAGGACGTTCTGCTCGGTCGTTGACTCCGGACAACACCAGGTTCACCCGGAACAACACGGTGGCCCGCTCCCTGACTCCGGGGAGCGGGCCACCGTGTTGTGGCTGACGGTGCGCGCTACGGGCGAAGCCCGTTGCGCCGGAGCACGATGTCGCCGACGACCATGGCCAGCAGCAGAACGGCGAGGCCGATCAGCCAGAGGTCCTCGACCCTGCCCTCGTGGTTACCGCAGATCATTGCCAGCAGCGACAGCGCAACAACCACCGCGCCGATCCGGCCGGACCTGCGGTGCCCGGGCTTGTGTTGGTCCGGAGACGTAACCGGCTCGCTTCCTGCCACTGTCGGTCCTTCCCTCGTGATCTGATCCGCGGTCAAGTCTGGCACGCCTGGTACCGGCCCCGGCGCTGGGTCCGACCATCTCCGGGGCCGGTTCGTTGGGAGGCCGGGAGCCCGTGCCGGCCGGAACGGAGGGTGTTGTCGCCCATGGACGGCACTACCGGCGTCGCGGCGTGATGGTGAGAGTGGCTCCGGTAGGTTCGGACGTGAACCTTGTTATGTCTGCTAAAGGGGGAACTACGGTGCGAGTGACCGGTACCGGGCACGCCAGCATGCGGATCGACACTCCCGCGGGGAGCATCCTGTGCGACCCGTGGGTCAACCCGGCGTACTTCGCCTCGTGGTTTCCGTTCCCCGACAACTCCCAACTCGACTGGGCGGCGCTGGGCGACGTTGACTACCTCTACGTCTCGCACCTGCACCGCGACCACTTCGACGCGGCGCACCTCAAGCGGTACGTGTCGAAGCGGGCCACCGTACTGCTGCCCGCCTTCCCGACCTCGGAGATGGAAGACGAGCTGCGGGAGCTGGGCTTCACCCAGTTCCTGAAGGCGCCGAACGAGAAGGTCGTCGACCTGGGCGGCGGCCTCAAGGTCATGATCCAGGCGCTGACCAGCCCGACCGACGGTCCGATCGGGGACTCGTCGCTGTGGGTGGAGCACGACGGGGTCCGGCTGCTCAACCAGAACGACGCCCGCCCCACCGACCTCAGCGTCTTCACCGAGCTGGGCCACGTGCACGCGCACATGCTCCAGTTCTCCGGTGCGATCTGGTATCCCATGGTCTACGAGCTGCCGAACGCCGCCAAGACCGCGTTCGGCAAGCAGAAGCGGGACCGGCAGTTCGACCGGACCTGGCGCTACATCGACGACCTGAAGGCCGACCACGTCTTCCCGATCGCCGGCCCGCCGTGTTTCCTCGACGACGAGCTGTGGCAGTTCAACGACATCCACGGCGACGAGGGCAACATCTTCCCCGACCAGTCGGTGTTCCTGGACGAGTACGCCAAGGTCGGTGGCACCAACGGGGTGGTGTTGCTGCCGGGCAGCGTCGCCGAGGTCACCGCCGACGGCTGCGAGACCACCCACCCGGTGCCGGTGGCGGAGTTCTTCGCCAACAAGGTCGCCCACCTCGAGGAGATGCGGGAGCGCAAGCGGCCGATCATCGCGGCGGAGAAGGCGTCCTGGCGGCACCCGGAGGTGGACGTCCTGGGGGAGATGCAGCGCCGCATCGAGCCGTTGCTGAACGAGTCGATCTATCTGGCCAAGGGGGTCGGCGGCCCGGTCCGCTTCGACCTGGTCGATGTGGACGACGCGGGTACGGAGACCGTCGAGTCGATCGTGGTGGACTTCCCCGGCAAGCAGGTCCGCCCGTACGCCGACGAGAAGGTGCGCTACCGGTTCCGCACCGAGCGGGCGCTGATCGAGCACCTACTGCACATCGGCGAGGTGGATTGGGTCAACTCGCTCTTCCTGTCCTGCCGGTTCTCCGCGGCGCGGATCGGCCAGTACAACGAGTTCGTCTACGCCTTCTTCAAGTGCCTCTCCCAGGAGCGGTTGCAGTACGCCGAGGGCTGGTACGACGAGCACGAGCGGGCGGTCGACGCGGAGGACATCACCCTCGGCGACTGGGTGGTGCAGCGGCGCTGCCCGCACCTCAAGGCGGACCTGAGCCGGTTCGGCATCGTGGCGGACGACCAGCTCACCTGCCAGCTGCACGGTTGGCGCTTCGACCTGGCCAGCGGGCGGTGCCTGACCAGCGTCGGCCACAAGATCCGCGCCGAGCGCGCCGACGAGCAGACCCCCGCCCCGGTCGTCGAGCCGACGACGACCTGATCCCTGCCCGCGCAGCGGCCCGTTCGATGAAGAGCACCGGTCCCGCATGGCTCCGGCCGTGCGGCGGCTGTTCCGCCCGGCGCATCCTCACCGACCGAGGTCGGTGAGGATGCGCCGGGCGGCGTTGTGCCCGGAGGCACCGATGACACTGCCCGCGGGGTGACAGCCGGCGCTGCCCGCGTACACGCCGTCGACCCCGGTGGCGTACGGCATCCGGTCGGTGAACGAGACCGTGTTGTCCACGTGGTGGATGTGCCCACCGGTGATGCCGAAGTGCGCCTCGATGCCGGGTGGGGCCAGCGGTACCGCGTCGGCGATCAGGGCCCCGGTGCCCGGGGCGTACCGCTCGCAGATCGCCACCAGCCGCGCCACGTACCCCGGTAGCGCCTCTTCCCAGGTGCGGCCCGCCAACTCGTACGGCACCGACTGCACGAAGAGCGCCGACGAGTGGTGCCCGGCAGCGTCGGAGAGCGTCGGGTCGACGGTGGTGTGCAGGTACCACTCGATCGTCGGCTCCGGTGGCAGCCGGCCGGCCCGCACGTCGGCCCACATCGCGCGTAGCCCCGCCAGCGGCGTGTCCCGAGTGGCGCCGGGGTCGGAGCCGGGCAGCAGGTGGATGGTGGACCCGAACGGGCTGGGGGCGCCTTCCGGCAGGCAGGAGAAGCGCGGCAACCCGGTCAGCGCCAGGTTGAGCTTGAGCGTGGTGCCGGGGCGGCGGACCGCCGTCATCCGGTCGGTCAGCGACGCCGGCAGCGCGCCGTCGGGGAGCAGCTCCATCAGCCGGTACGGGTCGCAGGCCCCCAGCACCACGGACGCGGCAACGCTCTGCCCGTCGGCGAGCCGGACACCGGAGGCGGCACCCCTGTCGAGGGTGATCGCGTCGACCGGCGTACCGGTGCGGATGGTCGCGCCGGCGGCCCGCGCGGCGTCGGCGAAGGTCCGGGAGACGGTGCCCATGCCCCCCTTGGCGATCATCCAGGTGCCGTCGGAGCCAGGAAGTCGGCACATGTTGTGGACCAGAAAGTTGTGCCCGGTGCCAGGGTCGTCCGGGCCGGCGTTGACTCCGGAGAGGCCGTCGGTCACCGCGTACATGCTGACCAGCAGCTCGGAGTGGAAGTCGAAGCGGGCCAGGTAGTCGACGACCGAGCCGCGAACGAGGTCGACGAAGATCTGGCGCAGCGCCGGCCGGAGGTACCGTTCGGCGGTCTCCTCGACCGGCAGCGGTTCGGCCAGCCAGGCCGGCGCCAGGTCCGCGCGCAGCGCCGCCAGCTCGGCCTGGAGCGCGGCGTCGGCGGCGACATCGGCGGGGGAGAAGAACTCGGCGAACTGCCGCCGGGTCGCGGCCGGGTCACCGCCGAAGAGCAGGTACGGCGAGCCGGGCCCGCCCGGGGTGGGCAGGAAATAGTGCGGGTCGCGCCGCAGCACCGGGATGCGGACGTCGAGCCGGGCGAGTAGCTCCGGGGGCATCAGCCCGAGCAGGTACGACCCGGTGGAGTGGCGCAGCCCCGGCAGCTTCGGGAACGGTGTCTCGGTGCGGGCCGCGCCGCCGACCACGTCGGCCGCCTCCAGCACCAGCACGTCCAGCCCGGCCCGGGCCAGCAGGATCGCCGACACCAGCCCGTTGTGCCCGGCGCCGACGACGGCGACATCCACCCGCCGCGGGAGCTTGGTCTGCTGTCGGTCCCGCAACGTCGAGGTCGCCTGCCGGTCCATGCAGCGAAGATAACGGTCGATCTGTTCCTGGGCCACCCCCGGCACCGCGTGTGGTGGGGGTGCGGGGTTTGGGATGGGGCGCTCCGCCTACACCTACGACAGCGCCCCGGGCGGCAAGGGCCTGCCGGCGACCGCCACCCGCTACACCGACGGACTGGCGTACACCCAGGCGATCGGTGGGTACACCGACGACTACCAGCCCACCTCCACCACCCTGACGCTGCCCGAGCCCATCGCCGACACCTGGGGCCTGAAAACCTCCTACCGGTACGACTGCACGTACACCGACACCGGTCTGCCCGAGTCGACCATGCTGCCGGCCGTCGGAGCTCTCCCCGCTGAGAAGCTGCTGACCCGCTACACCAGGGACGGGCTGCCCCTGTCGGTGTCGGGCAAGGACTGGTACGGCGCCGAAACCGTCTACTCGCCGTACGGGCAGGTGCTCTCCTGGACCTACGACGGCAAGGTCGACCGGATCACCGGCGCGGGCAGCCGGGGCAAGACCGCCTACGTCGGGTTGGCCGACAAGTGTCTGGACCTCAACCAGGCCACCCCGGGTGAGGCGGTTCAGCTGTACCCGTGCAATGACACGGTCGCGCAGAAGTGGAACTTCGCCCCCGTACCTGATCAGGCCGACCCGAACCTGGGCACCCTGTCCGTGTACGACGACTGGTGCGTCCAGCCCGCCGGCGACACCCCCGGATCAGCCATCGCCACGCAGGAGTGCTCCGGGTCGACCGAACAGCACCTGGAGCGCCTCTCCACCGGGCAGCTCAAGCACGTCGCCTCCGGCCTGTGCCTCGCCGTGAAGGACGAGGCCACCGACGACCACACCCCGCTGGTGCTCGTGGCCTGCGACGCGGACTCCGCCGCGCAGCTGTGGGAGGCGCAGAACGAGACCCGGCACATCTATGGGGCCTGGCGGCAGCCGTCTGCTAGCCATCCAGGGCCAGCAGGCGACGCTGCACCTCGGCGAGTCGGTGCTGACCGTGCGCCGGGCCGGGATCCAGGTCAACGCCCAGCGTTCGTACCCGACGCCGGGCGGGGTGGTAACGCGGTTTGCCTACCAGTTCAGCGGTTCCGCGCTGGTCGCCCTCGCTGGTGACCACCAGGGCAGCCCGTATGCCGAGGTCGCCCTCCACGGTGAACTAGGCCTCCACGATGCAATGTCGGTGCGGATCCGCAAGCAGGACCCGTTCGGCAACCAGCGTGGCGCCGCGCCTCTGGGCGTGAACATGCAGACCCACACCGGGTTCCTCGGTGCCCAGCGGGACGACGCCTCCGGCTTCACCCCGCTCGGCGCGCGGCTCTACGACCCGGTGGTGGGCCGGTTCCTCTCCGCCGACCCGGTGCTGGACATCGCGGACCCGATGCAGTCCAACGGCTACGCCTACGCCCACAACAACCCGGTGACGCACTCGGACCCGACCGGCCTGTCGGTGTCGTTGACCGCCTCGGAGAAGGCGGCGGCGCTCGCGGGCGCGGGCCTGTCGGCGGCGCAGGTCGCCCAGGCTCAGTCCGACATGAACCGTTCGTTGACTTCGGTGATTCTCAGCGCGGCCTGGGGCGTCCTGAAAGAGTTCATCGGCATCAACGACGCCATGAACTGCTTCGGCGGTGACATGTGGGCGTGCGGCAGCCTCATTATCGGAGCGGTTCCGTTCGGAAAGATCCTCAAGCTTAGAAAGGTTAAGGGGGCCGTTCAACGGACGTTCTCTGCGATTCAGGCATGGCGTACGGCGAAGCGTGCTGCCGAAGGGGTGCTACGCGCTGCCAAGGCAGCGGAGGCGGCGGCGCTGAACGCCAAGAAGTTGGCCATCGAAAAGGCTAAGAAGGCTGCCCAGGCCGCGAAGAAAAAAGCCGCCGAAAAGGCGCAAACAACGAGCAATAAGGCAGTCAACGCCACGAAGAAGACGGGCAACTCGGTTCAGAAAAACGCCCAGGCGAAGTCCAATCCGAAGGGGTCGTCGGCTGCCTCCAGTGGTGCCGGCAAGTCCGGCAAGTCCGGTGGTGGCGCCGGTAAGGGTGACTCCAAGGGCGGTGGGAAATCCGGCGCGACGGCGCGGAACAACGGCGGCTCAAGCGGTGCCTCCTGTAAGACTCCTGACAACAGCTTCGTCCCTGGCACCAGGGTCCTGATGGCGGACGGCTCCACCAAGCCGGTGGAGGATGTACAGCCGGGTGATGAGGTCCTGGTCACTGACCCGGAGACGGGTGAGACCGTGGCCGAGACGGTCACCGCGGCCATCAAGGGTGACGGTGTCAAGAAGCTGGTGAAGGTCGCCATCGATACCGATGGCGACCATGGTTCGGAGACCGCCGAGATCACCGCGACCGATGGCCACCCGTTCTGGGTGCCGGAGCTGGGCGAGTGGATCGACGCCACCGACCTGCGTGCCGGTCAGTGGCTGCGGACCAGCTCCGGCACGTACGTGCAGATCACCGCGATCGAGCGCTGGGACGTCCCGCAGGCCACGGTCTACAACCTCACCGTCGCCAACATCCACACGTACTATGTGCTAGCCGGCAACACGCCGGTCCTCGTCCACAACTGCGGTGACGGTCTCCTGCATCCTGGTCGAAATGGTGCGGATGACAGTCCTCAAGACTGGATTCCCATGAACTCATGGACGAGGAACGGTGCGAATTTGACGGAGGGTAACTACCACTTCGTGGTCATGCCAGATAAGTCAGTTCGGACCTTCCATGAAAGCATCTGGGAAACCGCGCCAGGAGCTGGTCATACAAGCCTCTCGCGCGGTAAGGGTGTACTGGCGGCGGGTACTTTCGATGTGGGCCCGGGTGGAGCGATCACTCGATTCGACAACTTCTCAGGTCACTATCGGCCAAGTGCAGCTACCCAAGGCGTTATACGCGATTCCTTAGGTCGAAGTGGCTTCAACCTTAGCGGTGCCCGCTGGGATCCGTTCGAATTCAGCTAACCGTTAGCGTGGTTGTGCCCGGCTAGACGTCTGCGGGGTCACTTGATTGCATGCAGAGCTATGCATCGTTGACCCCGCAGGCTATAGCGACAGCATTTCTCGGCCAACAGGCCAGCTTGTCGCGTCCCGTATTGCCTGATGGGCGGGCGTAAACGAACGCGACACTCGCAAATTGCTTGGTGCCATAAACTGGAAGGGTTCGGCGATCGGGACGCACGCGGGAGTTTGGTTCATGCTTTTCGCGCTCAGCCGGTCAGGCGCAATTTTAACCTCTAATAGGTTTCCCGGGCTCTTCCTGATTTCCGTCCCTAAAGGTCCTAGCGGATTGGACTAGCAGCTTTACTTGTGTGGGAGTTAGGAAGCTGGCGGCGGCAACCAGTTGACCAATCTCCGTGGTGGCGGGGTACGGCTCTTGCGCAGCCGTTTCAGAATCTATAGGCAAGTCTGCAATGACAAGTAGATCATCGACATTCAACTGCAAAGCAGGCGCGATGTCCCGAAGGATCTGGGGCGTCGGTTGAAGCTTACCTGTAAGCAGTTGATTGACGGTCGACTCGGCCCGCCCGGAGGCTCGGCTGACGATTCTTGCTGATAGTCGGCGGTTCTGCATAAGCCCTCGAAGAACCCTAGCGAAGTCGGCGCTCATTGCAGAATTCTATACCGGTTGAACGGCCACCTGCGTCCCAGCCGGGAGCGCAGTCGAGGCGCGAAGTTGGGCGCCGAAGGTCACGGCAGTGCGCGTCGGTTGCTGTCACGGCTGATGTCAGCTGATCAAGCACATGCAGGGCTGTCGATGGTAGGTGTTCGTGGTTGATCGCTCGGTGCTGGCGGGCGTGCGCGCGGGGCCGGAACGGCTGTAGCGCGTGCGCGCGGCCCGGCTCTGCCGGGCCGTCTTGATTAGGTGAAGCAATTCTTAGCCCAGTGGCTCCGTCGGTGGCGGGCTGCTGGGCTACGCCTTGGGGTTGCGGCGTGCCTTCTTCGGTGTCGGCGGCTCGGCGGGCTCGGGCGCTTCGCTGGCGGCGGCTCGTCCGAGGTTGGCTTCGTAGGCAGCGAGGTCGTCGGCGAGGTCGGTGTGTGCTTGTTGGAGGGTGGCGAGTTCTTCGGTGGCTTGCCAGGCGGCGGCGGTGTCCTTGTTCATGAAGGCGTCGACGATCTTGCCGCTGATGCGGTCGCGTTCGAGTAGGTAGAGGGCGAGGCGCCGGTTGAGTGCTGGGTTGTCGCTGATGACCGGTGTCTGGGTGGTCGCGGCGATGGGTCGGCCGTCGGCGTCGGTGCCGATGCGTTCGGGTGCCTGGGGGTGGACGAAGGTGCCTTTGCCGACGACGGCGTAGGTGAGGCCGCGGTGTTGCAGCTCCCGTAGGGCGCGTTGGGCGGTCATGGAGGCGACGCTGTAGGTGTCGGCCATGCGCCGGGCGGTGGGGAGTACGTCGCCGGGGGCGAGTTTGCCGGTGCGGATCTGGTCGACGATGTCGTCGACGACCCGTTGGAACAGGGCGCGTCGGTCGTCGGCGTCGTGCGGCATGTGCTGATCGTAGTCGTCCTGTCCTGATTGAGCTACACGGGCTACCCAAGATTCCTGGGTCAAACCCCTTGACTAGATCACGATTGTCACGTGAAGCTTAGGAAGCCTAGTAACCGTGCCGTTGGGGTGTGGTGGGCGATCGAAGGAGAACGCTCGTGTTGGTACTGCCGATTGACGGTGGTAGGGGACTGCTGGTGCTCGCTGGGGCGACACCGCAGTTCAAGGACAAGGAGAACGGGGTTGCCGCCACGGACCGCGCTACGGGTGCGCCGTTGGTGGAGGTGCCCCTGGCGTTGACGGCCGACGGTGGGATCCCGCAGGTGTTGCGGGTGTCGGTGCCGCAGCCGTCGGTGCCGAAGGACCTCGCGGTCGGCCAGTGGGTGAAGGCGTCCGGGCTGACGTTGGTGGCGGGGGAGAAGAACGGCCGGCCGTGGCAGATCTTCCGCGCGTCGGCGTTGACGGCGGTGAAGCCTGGATGACGACGATCGATTCGACTCATCTGAGGCTGCTCACCATGGTTCCCGCCGTGCTGCTGGGCGTGGCGGCTGTCGTGGCGACGGCGTGGCTGGCCGCCCATGTGGTGCGGTATCTGCTGGCAGACGCCGAGATTCGGCCCGCGATACGCGTCGGCTGGCGGATCCGATACACGTGGCGGCGTACCGCCGTGCGGGTGGGCCTGATCCAGACCGAACACGTCCGTCCGCCGTCGTGGTCGTCCCGGCCCCAGACGGTGGTGGTGCGGCGGGAGTTGGTTCCGGCGGTCCGGGTGCGGGCGCGGCGGTGGGGTGTCGAGGTCGACGCCTCCACGGTCGGCCGGCTCGGCCTGGTCGAGTTCCAGCATGCCGCCGGGCATCTCGCCGACGCGTGGCGCGTGCCGCAGGTACGGGTAGCGCAGGTCCGTCCCGGTCTGGTCCGGCTGCGGGCGCTGCTGGTCGACCCGCTCACCCAACCGACCGCCTGGGACGGGCAGACCACGACCGCCGACCACCTGGAGACGTGGTCGGCGGGTATCGACGCCGACAGCCAGCCGGTCACCATCCGCTCCTCCGGGGTGTCCGGGGTGGTGGTCGCGGGGCTGGCGGGCTTCGGCAAGACCTCGCTGTTGAACGCCCGGTTCTGTCAGCTCGCCCCGTCGCCGGCGGTGCAGTTCGTGTTGATCGACGGCAAGGGCGGCCCGGACTACGACGAGCTGTTCCGCCGGGCGTGGCTGTCGGCGAAGGACGATCCGGAGCAGGTCCGTGATCATCTGGTGCGGGTGCATGAGCTGATGACGGGCCGTCAGCGGTGTATCCGGGCGGTGCTCGGGGTGAAGAACGTGTGGCATCTCGGCCCGTCCGCCACCTGGCCCCTGGTCGTGGTGGTGATCGATGAGGCGCACACGTTCTTCAACGAGTCCAAGGGCACCGACGCCGAGTCGAAGAAACGCGATGCGCTGGCGCGGCAGACGGCCCGGCTGGTGGAGGAGCTGGTGCGCAAGGGCCGCAACGTCGGTATCCAGGTGATCCTGGCGACGCAGAAGGCGACCGGGGATGCGATCCCGACGAAGATCCGGGACAACTGCCAGGTAGCGGTCAGCTTCGCGCAGCGCACCAGCGAGGCGGCCACGGCGGTGCTCGGCTCGGACATCACCGGCTTCCCGGATGAGCATCCGCGCCGGTTGCAGGACCCCGCCTACATCGGGGTTGCGTCGATGGTGGCCGAAGGCCGGCCCGGGTTCACGCTGGTCCGCACCCCGTACGTCAGTGACGCCACCGCTGACCGGATCGCCGCGGACACCGCCCACCTGGTCCGTGACCCCCTGCGGCTGCTCGCCGATGCTGCCAGGGCGGACCGTCCCGGCGGTCAGGACAGGGAGGGCGGCGGCTCATTCCGCCAAGAACACCCCGCCGCTCTCCCCGCAAGCAGCCCTCCCACAAGTGGAGAGGAACTGCGCCGATGATGCCATCCACCCCTCACCGCGTCGACCTCGACGCCCTGCTCCGCATCGCCGCCGCTCACGAGGTGGAGGGACGGGTCGGTGTGTGCCGGCATCCGATCCGGTTGACCGGGCGTGGTCTGCTGGTCGAGGCCGGCACCGGCCGTGTCCTCGCCGACACCGGCGACCAGCAGACGATCACGGTGCGGTGCCGTAACCGGCGTGCCGCGCGGTGTCCGGCGTGCTCGACGCTGTACAAGCTCGACGCCTTCCACCTGATCGCCGGCGGGCTCCGTGACGAGCCCACCACCGTGGCCCGGCCGCGGGTGTTCGTAACGGTGACCGCGCTGTCGTTCGGGCCGGTACACCTCGGCCCCGCCCGGCACAGCGTCCTTCGCCCCTGTCACCCCGACGAATCCGGGTGCGGCCGGTGGCACCTGCCGGGCGACCCGCTGATCGGCACCCCGTTGGACCCGGACGGCTATGACTATCCGGGGCAGGTGTTGTTCAACGCTCACGCCGGGATGCTGTGGGCGCGGTTCACCACCGAGGCACGCCGCACGCTCGCGGCTGTAGCGGGTCTGTCCCGGCGGCAGGCTGCCCGGCAGGTGCGGGTGGCCTTCGCCAAGGTCGCCGAGTTCCAGGCGCGGGGAGTGGTCCACTTCCACGCGATCGTCAGGCTCGACGGACCGGACGGCCTGCCTACGCCGCCGCCGACCTGGGCGACCAGCCACCTGCTGGAAACCGCGATCCGCCGGGCGGTCCCGGTCGTCGCCGTCACCACACCAGCGACAGCAGTCGTGGGCGGGCGTGTGTTGCGCTGGGGCCGGCAGGTCGACATCCAGCCGCTGCCCTCCGGTGACGTGGTGGTGGCCCGGTACGTGGCGAAGTACGCCACGAAGACCGCCGAGGCCGTCGGCGTTGACGTGCCACCGCTGTTCTGCCGCGCGTGCCGAGGCGACGGCCTGCACCCCGCCGATGGGGCTCGCCGCTGGTGTCGGGTGTGCTCGGGCACCGGCCGACGTCCCGGCGTCAGCCTCGACCAGCTCCCCGCGCACGGGCGGATGTTGGTGGAGACCTGCTGGCGGCTCGGCGGACTGCCCGAGCTGCGAGGGCTGCGGTTGCGCCGGTGGGCGCACCAACTCGGCTACCGAGGCCACGTCACCAGCAAGTCACTGGCCTACTCGACCACCTTCGCCGCGCTACGCGATGAACGGCGCCGGTGGCGGCTGACCCGCCACGCCGAAGCTATCGGCGTCGACCCGGCCACCGATCTTCTCACCGTCGGGGACTGGCGCTACACCGGCCCACTCGGGGAGGGCATGTGAGCAGTCCCGACCTGTTGACCGTCTCCGACGTGATGGCCCGGCTGCAAGTCGGCCGGCACACCGTCTACGACCTCATCCGCTCCCGCCGGCTGCATTCGGTCCGCATCGGCCGCTGCCGCCGCATTCCCGCCCGCTCCCTTGCCGGCTACCTCGACTCACTGACCAAGGAGGCCGACCATGGCCGGTAGAAAGGCCAACGGCGAAGGCACCATCTTCCAACGCGCCGACGGCCGCTGGTGCGGCGCCGGCTACGTCCTCACCGCCGACGGCACCCGCAAGCGCATCTACGTCTACGCCGCCACCCGCCGGCAGGCGGCCGACAAGCTCGCCGAGAAACTGGCCGACTCGAACCGGGGCCTGGTCGTGGCCGCCGACCCGAACCTCACCGTCGGCGATTACCTGACCGCGTGGCTGACCGGCGTCGCCCGGCACCGGCTCCGCGCCACGACGTACGTCACGTACGAATCCCTGGTCCGCCGGTTCCTAATCCCCGGCCTCGGCGCACGGAAACTCGGCACCCTGACCGTCCGGGACGTGCGAACCTTCCTCGACCGGCTGCCAAGCGTGTGCCAGTGCTGCGCGCAGGGCTGGGACGCCAAACGGAACCCGAACCACCCGGTCAAGGCCCGCCGGCCGCGCTGCTGCGCCATCGGCAACTGCTGCCGCAAACACATCCGCCCGGCCACCGTCCGCTACATCCGGGCAGTCCTGTCGGCCGCCCTCGCAGACGGCGTCCGCGAAGACCTCCTCGGCCGCAACGTCGCCAGCCCGGTACGACTACCCACCCCGCGCAGCGACTTCCAACCATTCACCGCCGGCGAGGCCCGCCGCTACCTCCTCGCCGCCGCCTACCACCGCCACGGACCCCTGTTCGAACTGGCCCTACGCACCGGACTACGCCGAGGCGAACTGCTCGGCCTGCGCTGGGACGACATCGACCTCGACACCGGCCACCTGTACGTACGGCGCACCCTCGCCCGCACCCGAGGCGCCCCCACCTTCCAACCAGTCAAGACCCACCGCTCCGCACGACGCATCGTCCTACCCCGCGACTGCGTAACCGCGCTCAAGCGCTACCGCAGGCGGCAGGACACCGATCGACGCGAGGCCGACGGGTGGACCGAAACTGGGCTCGTGTTCACCACCAGCACCAGCCGGCCGATGGACCCGGCCGCAGTGCACCGCCACCACCAAGCCATCTGCGAACTCGCCGACGTCCGCTACATCCGCTTCCACGACCTGCGACACACCTGCGCCACGCTGCTGCTCGAACAGGGCGTGGACCTGGTGACGATCAAGGACCTGCTCGGCCACGCGCAGATCCACACCACCGCCGACATCTACTCCCACGTCCGGCTCCGCCTGCAACGCCACGCCGTCGAGTCCATGAACCAGGCACTACAAGCCGACCAACCCGACGACGACACCAACTCCGACAACTGAACCCCACCAACCGACAGCACACGCCCCGCCGGGATTACCACCCCGGCGGGGCGCCCTTTCTACCTGGCGGGGCGTCGGTTGGTTCGTAGGGCCAGGCGAAGAACCGGTGATACAGCGTTCCCGTGGTAGTGGTGGGCATGTCCACGCACGCCTCGACAAAGAACTGGGTGAGGTAGAGCATCAGCGATACCCGCGCGCCGGCGAACTCAGCCAACAGTTGACGTTTGCGGGTCAGGCACGGCCATACCTGCCCGCACCCGGCACACGTCCATACCGGACGAACTGGTAGATGCATCGTCATCGCTGGCACCCTTTCAGCGGCGTCGTGGGCTACGGTGGGAGGACCGGGGCCGCGACACTGGGGTCGAGGCGAGTGCCGATCGCCAAACCCCTGGTCCCGGCCCTCCCGAAACGGGCGCCAGCCAGGTTCGGACTCGATGCACGTCCCCGCTGGGCCTGCCACCAGGATCAGGGGAGACAGATGACCATGGAAGCAGGCGAGGGTTTTCCCCCGTCTACAGACACCCCCGCCGACCTCGGCGCCCACCTGCGAGCCGCCCGCGAGGCCGCCGGACACAGCCTCGCCGGCATGGCCGCGCTCACCCACTTCAGCAAGCCCTACCTCAGCCTCGTCGAGACCGGCCGCCGCCAGGCCACTCCCGACATCGTTGAACGCTACGAACATGCCCTCGGTGTACCGATCGGCACCCCAGCCGACCCAGTCCGCCGCACCCACGAATGGCTCCTGGACAACCCACCCGCCACCGGCTGCCTACGCGTCGGCCGCCGCATCGGCGCAACCCTGATCCGAACGTTGGAAGCCCGGGTTATCGAACTCCGCCACCTGGACGACACCGTCGGCAGCCGCACCCTGCTCCCCGTCATCCGCGCCGAACTCGACCAAGCCGAACACCTCGCCCGCACCGCCTCCTACACCGACGCCTCCGGTAGACGGCTGTACACCGTGATTGGTGAGCTGGCCCAACTCGCCGGCTGGGTCGCCAGCGACGCCGGCAACTACTCCGACGCCCAACGCCTCTACCTATCCGGCGTCACCGCCGCCGACACCGCCGGCGACCGGGCGCTGGGCGCGCAACTGCTGTCCAGCCTCGCCTACCAGATCACCAACATCGGCAAACGCGACGACGCCCTGCTCATCGCCCGCTCCGCCGTCACCGGCACCCCCCACGCCACCCCGCTCGTGCGGGCGCTGCTGCTGGAACGCCTCGCCTGGGCCGCCGCCCGAGCCCGCGACACCGATACCACCCGCCGCGCCCTCGACGCCGTCAACGACGCCTACGACCAACACTCCGACGGTATCGCCGAACCCGAATGGGTCTACTGGCTCAACCAGACCGAGATCGACGTCATGGCCGCCCGCTGCCTCATCGAACTCGGCACCCCAACCTCCGCCGAACCCCTACTCACCCGAGCACTCGCCGCCTACAACCACGACCACACCCGCGAAGTCGCCCTCTACCAAACCTGGCTCGCCGAAGGCCACGCCAAAACCGGCAACCTCGACGCCGCCCGCGCCGTCCTGCACCGCATCGACACCACCGCCATCGACGCCGGCTCCACCCGCCTACACCGCCGCATCACCGCCGTCAACCGCCTCATCAACCGCCGCACACAGAAGAAGCCCGCCAACACCACCAGACGACCGACCGAGTAGACACCCCAGCCCGTCGCCCCGCGCAGCCCGACGTGCCCCCACGTTGCTGTCACGACTGCTGTCAAAACCGCCCACAACCGATGAACCGCCGACAGGCGATTGAGCGAAAGCCCAGCTCACTACCAAGATCGAACCCATGACATCGCCGCAGCCACCGTAGCAAGGCCACACGTACTATGTGGTAGCCGGCACGACGCCGGTCCTTGTCCATAACTGCGGCACGACAAACGTCTATAGAACATCTCCGGCAGAGCGCGCTTCAAGTGAGCTGGATAGCGGGCTCAATCCTGAGCACTTCCCAGGAAGTCCCGGGAATAACCCGGATGGGTCTGCGCACTTTGGAAACAATCTAACGGCGACGGAATGGGCGCAGAATCATGGAGATACCCACGGTGTTGGGTTCCGTGTAGAGGTGCCAAATAATTGGCTAAACGGCCACGTCAGTGCGGGTAGAATCGACGTATACGAGGGACTAACTGAAAATCATTTGGAGTACATCATCCCGAAGGAGCTCTTCGGTGAGTTCAACCGATTCCAGCGTTTCCCCTGGTCAGGTAGGTGACGGTGATCGACAGACTGCCGAAGTGGGCGATAGTTGAGGGAACGGTCATTGGCCACGTTCCGTATGGATTGCTGGTCCGTGTTTCGTCGGGTGAGGCTGGGGTGGTCGATCGTATGTTCATCGCAGACACGCCAATCTCGCCTCGCGAGTGGCCAGCGATTGGGGAAGTCGTTACAGTAGTCGGCGCGGGCTATACGAGCGCTGGTCAGTTGCGACTAAGTGCTCGACAAAGTCATCTCGCGGAAGCTCGGAATCGATTGACAGAGAAGGAAGGATGAGATCCGGTAGAGCGATCGATAATTCTGACCACCGTTACACAGGGTAATACCTGGCTGCCGGCGTGCGCTGAAGCGCCCAGGTGTGCGGGTGGGTTGCCGTCACGGTCGCCGTCAGTCGACGGCTCCAATCGACACATGTCGATGATGGATGAGGTGTGCGTTGGCGGGCCGCGTAGCGGTGCGGCGTCGATCCCGGAACCACCCGTCGAGAACAGTTTGGTGAAGGGATCGTCACGGCCCAAGCCGCCGGCAGACCGGAAGGTGCTTGTGATTGGTGGTTCGGTATTGGTGGGGGCGTGCGTGCGGGGCCGTAGGCCTTGAGCGCGTGCGCGCGGCCCGGCGTAGCCGGGTCGCTCTTGATCCTGTAGAGCAGTTTTGAGCCAGTCGGATCTTGGCCGAGGGCCTTGGTCTGGCTGGCTTACTGCTTTGGTGCGCGGTTGTGGCTGCTGCGGGGGCGCTTGGTGGGCGGCGGGGCCTGGTCGTCGTTGCTGGGCCTGCGGAGGTGTTCGGGCTGTTGGGCGAAGTTGCCTCGGTCGGCTTGGTATTTGATCACTTCGTCGATGAGTTCGTTGTTGGTGTCGGCGTGGCGTAGCAGGTCGTGTAGGGCGGTGTTCTTGTCGTCGGTGGTGCGGGCGTGGTGGTAGCGGGTGGTGATGGCTTGCTGGTCGGCGAGGTAAGCGGCGACTCGGTGTCTGAGGTCGGGGTCGTCGATGGGCTCGCGGAGGACACCGCCGCGTAGAAGGTCGAAGGCGTCGGGGTGGACGAAGGTGCCTTTGCCGGCGACGCTGTAGGTGATGCGCCGATGTTGCAGTTCGCGTAGAGCGCGCTGGGCGGTCATGGAGGCCACGCCGTAGAGGTCGGCCATCTTGCGGGCGGACGGTAGTGGGTCGTTGGGGTTGAGGCGTCCGTCGCGGATCTGGTCGAGGATGTCGTCGACGACCTGCTGGAACAGGGCTCGCTTGTCGTCTGGGTCGTGGGCCATGCGCTGATCGTAGCCGTCATGGGCTGGTCGGGCGAGATAGGCGTCACATGACACTCGTGTACCCAAAACCCTTGACCATCACAGGTGTCACGTGACACCTTATGTGCACGGGACGCACGCCGCAGTGGCGTGGACCGGAGTAGAGGAGATACCGCATGTTGGTGTTGCCGATTGATGGCAGCCAGATGCTGCTGGTGCTGGCTGTGCCGGCGCCGCAGTTCAAGGACAAGGCCAATGGTGTGGCCGCGACTGATCGGGTCACGGGTGCGCCGTTGGTGGAGGTGCACCTGGCGTTGATGGTCGAGGCTGGGCAGCCGCAGGTATTGCGGGTGTCGGTGCCGCAGCCGTCGGTGCCGAAGGACCTGGCCGTGGGGCAGATGGTCAAGGCGTCCGGGTTGACGTTCGTGACCGGCGAGAAGAACGGCCGGGCCTGGCAGATCTTCCGGGCGTCGGCGTTGACGGCGGTGAAGCCCGGATGATCCATCCCCCTGATGCTGGCTTGGTCATGGTGGTGCCGGCGGTCGTGCTGGCGGTCGCCGCCCTGGCCGTACTCGTATGGCTCTGCGTACACGTCGTGCGGTACCTGGCGGCAGGCAAGCAGCTCCGTCCGGTGCTGCGGGTCGCGTGGCGGGTCAAGTACACGTGGGGGCGGACCGCCCGCCGGGTCGGCCTGGTCCAGACCGAGCGGATCCGCCCGCCGTGGTGGTCCAACCGTCCGCCGGGCACGGTCGTGACCCGGGAGCTGATCCCGGCGGTGACGGTGGCGGCCGAGCGGTGGGGCGTGCGCGTCGACGCTTCCACCGTGGGCCGGCTCGGTGTTGAGGAGTTCACGCAGGCGTCCGGGCATCTGGCCGACGTGTGGCGGGTGCCCCTGGTGAGGGTGGCGCAGGTCCGTCCTGGCCTGGTCCGGATACGGGCGCTGCTGCACGACCCCCTCACCGAACCCGCGACCTGGACCGAATCGACCGAGGCCGGGTCGGATCCGATGGTGTGGGTCGCTGGGGTGGACGCCGACGGTCAGCCGGTGGCGATTCGCTCGGCTGGTGTGTCCGGTGTGGTGGTGGCCGGGTTGGCGGGTTACGGCAAGACGTCGTTCCTCAACGCCCGGTTCTGCCAGCTCGCCCCATCGCCGGCGGTGCAGTTCGTGCTGATCGACGGCAAGGGCGGCCCGGACTACGACGATCTGTTCACCCGCGCGTGGCTGTCGGCGAAAGACGACCCGGAGCAGGTCCGTGACCATCTGGCCCGGATGCGGGCGTTGATGGTCGCCCGGCAGCACGCGATCCGCTCGGTGCTCGGGGTAAAGAATGTGTGGCACGTCGGCCCGTCCGCCTCCTGGCCCCTTGTGATGGTGGTGATCGATGAGGCGCACACGTTCCTGAACGAGACCAAGGGCACGGACACGCAGTCCAAGCGCCTCGATGCCCTGGCACGGGAGACGGCCCGGCTGGTGGAGGAGCTGATCCGGAAGGGCCGCAACGTCGGTATCCAGGTCGTGCTGGCGACGCAGAAGGCGACCGGGGATGCGATCCCGACGAAGATCCGCGACAACTGCCAGGTCGCGATCAGCTTCGCACAGCGCACCTCGGAAGCGGCCACGGCTGTGCTCGGCTCGGACATCACGGCCGCGCCGGATGAGCATCCGCGTCGCCTGCAAGACCCGGCCTATGTCGGGGTGGCGTCGATGGTCGCGCAGGGGCGGCCCGGGTTCACTCTGGTCCGCACGCCGTACGTGCCGGACGCGACCGCCGATGCGATCGCCACCGCGACCGCGCACCTGGTCCGCGACCCGCTGTACCTGTTGACCACGGGGGAGGCGGTGGCCGATGCCGCACCCCGATGACGAGTTCCCCGGGCAGAGCGGCGGCCCATTCCGCCAAGAACACTCCGCCGCGCTGCCCGGGTTCAGCCCCTATCCCAGCAGTGAGAAGGAACCACCCTCGATGATGTCACCCCACCCCATACCGGCCGACCCGGGCGGCCTGCTCCGCGTGGCGGCCTCCACCGACCTCACCCACCGGGTTGGCGAGTGCCGGTACCCGGTCGCCGTCGCTGGTAGCAGTCTGCTCGTCGAGCGCGGCACCGGCAGGATCGTCGACCGCCTCGACACGGCCACCACACACAACCGGGTGGTTGGGTTGCGGTGCCGTAGCCGCCGCGTGTCGGTGTGTCCGGCCTGTTCGGCGCTGTACAAGCTGGACGCCTACCACCTGATCGCCGCCGGCCTGCGCGGCGGAAAGGACACCCCGGCGCAAGTTGCCGACCGGCCCCGGCTGTTCGCCACGGTGACCGCGCCGTCGTTCGGGCCGGTGCACCTCGGCCCGGACCGGCACGGCCAGCCCCGCCCCTGCCACCCCCACACCCGGCGCACGCTCGTGCGCCGTAGCTGCGGCCGGTGGCACCCGGCCGCCGACCCGGTCATCGGCACACCCCTGGACCCGACCGACTACGACTACCCCGGTCAGGTGCTGTTCAACGCGCACATCGGGCCGCTGTGGGCACGGTTGACCATGGAGACGCGTCGTGGCCTGGCCGCCGCAGCCGGTCTGCCTCGCGTGGTGGCGGCCCGGCAGGTGCGGGTGGTGTTCGCCAAGGTCGCCGAGTTCCAGACCCGGGGAGTGGTACACCTACACGCCATCGTCCGCCTAGACGGCGCCGACGGCCCGTCCTCGACCCCGGCCGGCTGGGCCAGCATCGACCTGCTCGAACACGCCATCCGGGCCGCCGTTGAGCGGGTCGAGGTGACCATCCCGGCCTGCCGACGGGTGCCAGCTCAGCGGTTGCGGTGGGGCAGGCAGGTCGACATCCGTCCGATCAGCCGCGCCGGTGACCTGTCGGAGACGGTGGTGGCCCGGTACGTGGCGAAGTACGCCACCAAGGCCGCCGAGGCAGTCGGGATCGACCTCGGGCCGATCTACTGCCGCGCCTGCGACGGCCACGGCACCAATCCCACAACGACGGTGCTGTGTCACCGGTGCGCCGGGACCGGCCGGCGACCCGGCGTCAGCCTGCGGCACCTGAGCGGGCACGCCCGCCGGCTGGTCGACACCTGCTGGTGGCTGGGCGCCCACCCCGGCCTCGGTCGGCTACGGCTGCGCCGGTACGCGCACACCCTCGGCTTCCGGGGCCACTTCGCCACCACCTCCCGCACCTACTCCACCACCTTCACCGCCCTGCGCGCCGAACGCCGTAGCTGGATGGCCGACCGGTATGCCGAGCGGGCCGGCGTCGACCCGGCGGGCGTGCTCGTCGTCGGCGACTGGCGCTACGCCGAACCCGGGGGTGGGCGTGACCGCTGACCTGCTCACCGTCGCCCAGGTCATGGACCGGCTCCAAGTGTCCAAGCACACCGTCTACCACCTCATCCGCACCCGACGACTCCGATCGGTGCGCATCGGCCGCTGCCGCCGCATCCCCACCACCGCCCTGGCCGCCTACCTGCGCGAGTTGAGCGGGGAGGTGACCGGACATGGCCGGTAGGAAACGCGCCAACGGCGAAGGCACCGTCTACCAGCGCGCCGACGGCCGGTGGGAAGGCGCCGGCTACATCCAGACCGCCGACGGCAGTAGCCGACGGGTCCGCGTCTACGGCGCCACCCGCAAGGAAGCCGCCGACAAGCTGGCCGTGAAACTCGCCGACTCCCACCGCGGCCTGCCCACGACCGCCGACCCGACGCTCACCGTCGGCGACTACCTCACCCGCTGGCTCACCAGCGTGGCGGTCCACCGGGTACGGCCCACCACCTACGCCAACTACGACACCTACATCCGCCAGTTCCTCATCCCCGCCCTCGGAACCCGCCGGCTCGCCGCGCTGACCGTCACCGATGTCCGCACCTTCCTCGACACCATCCACACCGTGTGCCAGTGCTGCGCCCGTGGCTGGGACGCCCGCCGCGACCCGCACCACCCGCGCAAGGACCGGCGGCCCCGCTGCTGCGCCGTCGGCGCCTGCTGCCAACGCCGGGTGACACCGGCCACGGTCCGCTACATCCGCGCGGTCCTGTCCGCCGCCCTCGCCCACGCCGTACGAGAGGAACTGCTGCACCGCAACGCCGCCTCCCCGGTCCGACTCCCCACCCCCGCCCGCAGCCGATACCAACCGTTCACCGCCGGCGATGCCCGCAAGTACCTGTACGCTGCCGCGTTCCACCGCCACGGGCCGCTGTTCGAACTCGCGCTACGCACCGGCATGCGACGCGGCGAACTCCTCGGCCTGCAATGGTCCGACATCGACCTGACCGCCGGACACCTGTCCGTACGCCGCACTCTCGCCCGCACCAAAGGCGGCATGACCTTCCAACCACCCAAGACCGAAGCCTCACAACGGCGGATCCTGCTACCCCGAGCCTGCCTCACCTCGCTGAACCGCTACCGCCAACGCCAGGACATCGACCGGCAGGAAGCCGGTAACACCTGGGTAGATCTCGACCTTGTGTTCGCCTCAACTACGGGCGGGCCGCTCGACCCCGCGAACGTGCACCGCCAGCACGAGACGATCTGCTACCTCGCCGAGATCCGCTACATCCGCTTCCACGACCTCCGACACACCTGCGCCACGCTGCTGCTGGAACAAGGCGTCGAACTCGTCACCATCAAGGAACTCCTCGGCCACGCCCGGCTGCACGTCACCGCCGACATCTACGCCCACGTCCGACCCCGCCTGCACCGCAACGCCATCGAAGCCATGAACCGCGCCCTACACCCCGACGACACCGACCCGGACGACGACACCCCGCCCACCGACAACTGAGGCCCTGTCGCCGACAGGCCCACCCGTCAGCGGCGCCCCGACCAGACCCACCACGGTCCTGGTTGGGGCGCCGCTACTCGCTGCGCAGCGCGGCCGAGCGCTGCCAGGCGAGGAACCGTGCGTGGAGCACTCCTGACGGGGTGTGGGGTAGGTCTTCGCATGCTTGGACCAGGTACGCCGACAGGTGCAGTATCAGCGACACCCGGGCACCGGTGAACTCCGCCACGAGTTGCCGTTTCCGGGTCCGGCACGGCCACGGTACCCCGCATCCCGCGCAGATCCACTGCGGCCGTATCGGTTGATGCATCGACAACAACCCCACCACCCTCCCGGATCGTTGGAAGGGGAAGGGACCGCCACCCGTACCAAACCCAGAACCACAGCCCGGGTCGAGTGGCGCCCCTTCCCCCTGGCGCCCACCAGCCCGGCGAAAGTGCCGCAAGCGAACCGGCGAGGCCCTTACCGCCGAACCTACGAACCAACCCAGGGACACCCCAACGTCCCCACAGACACCAGCCTGGACACTTCCACGACCCTGGCGCGTCCCACCGTGTCCACTACCGTGGGACGGTATGAGTCACCGCCTCCGCGCGGCCATGCTCCGCGCCCACCTCAACCCCGCCGCCCTCGCCGAAGCCGTCGGAGTCGACGTCAAAACCGTCACCCGGTGGCTCACCGGCCGGGTCCCGCACCAGCGCACCCGCCTCGCCGTCGCCGACGCCCTCGGCGAAACCGAAGCCGATCTGTGGCCGCAGACCCGCCCCGACCAGGCACCCGGCGCGGAAGCCACCGCCGAGGTCGTCGCCGCCTACGCCCATCGCGCCGACATCGGCCACCACGTCTGGACGGACCTGCTCACCGGCGCCACGAAGCGGATCGACCTGCTCGGCTACGCCTATCCATTCCTCCTGGAACTGCTGCCCAACACCATGCAGCTCATCACCGACAAGGCCACCGCTGGTGCCAGGGTTCGGCTCGCGTTCGCCGACCCCGACTGCCCACACGTCGCCGAACGCGACAACCTCGAACAGATCGGCGGCACCCTCCCCGGCCGGATCCGCAACGCCCTCAACTTCTGCGAACCCCTCCACCAGGTGCCCGGCGTCCAGATCGGCCTGCACACCGTGCACCTGTACAACTCGGTGTTCCGCTTCGACCACCAGATGATCGTCACCCCACACCTCTACCGCGCCCGCGGCTACCAACACCCCGCCCTACACCTACGCGAACTCTCCCCGCACGGCATCTTCGCCGCCCACGCCGACCAGTTCGAACAGATCTGGCAAACCACCACCACCTACCCCACGCACACCCCGTGACCGGCCGCCGCGACCACTACCACGACCCCCACGCCCCCACCCCGAACAGCCTCATCCCCGGCGCCGCCGCCATCATCACCGACCCACACGGCCGCGTCCTGCTGCAACAACGCACCGACTCCGGCAACTGGTCCCTCCCCGGCGGCACCATGAACATCGGCGAAACCCTCCAACAATGCGCCATCCGCGAAGTCAAAGAAGAAACCGGCCTCGATATCGCCATCACCGGCCTCCTCGGCATCTACACCGACCCCGCACACGTCATCGCCTACCCCGACGGCGAGGTGCGGCAGGAGTTCACCATCACCTACCTCGCCCGCGTCACCGGCGGCACACTGACCATCAGCGACGAATCCACCGACGTCCGCTACATCCACCCCACCGACTTCGACCACATCCCCATCCACGACACCGTCCGCCTCCGCCTCCACCACCACGCCGAGCACCGCGACACCCCCTACCTCGGATAGCGTCAGACATCGATGCCTCGGCCGCCGGCGAGCGCGGACGTCTCCCCAGGTTGCCGTCACCGTCGCCGTCAACACCGATACACTTCGATGCGGCAAGTCGGTGCTACGCACGAAAGGCCAGGTGAAACGCCATAAAAGCATAGGGTCACACTGCGTGATGGGCTGAAAATCCCACACGTACTATGTGCTCGCCGGCAACACCCCGGTCCTCGTGCACAACTGTGGGGGCCTCGACGACGCAGCGCATGCAAGAATTCAGGATACTTACGGAAACGATATTGCCGATGGAGTTGACTACAATCACCAGCGTATGTGTCCGAGCTGCAACTCGGCCAGCGATGCGGCGGATCACACCATCAATGGAATTGGTGGCAACGTAGACGGCTTGGCGAACTACCTGACCGGTCAGCGCGATTTGGGTATGACGCATGTCGACCGGAGAAAGCCAGGAACAACAGCCAGGCGCGATGATACTAGACTGGACTCCAGCGGTAGAGGTGTGACGATTGTCCAAAACTCCTACATGGTTCACGCTTATCATCAATCGCTGGACGATTTCAACAGCATCTTCAATTCACTAGGGTGACGTCACATGTATCGAAGGGTTGGCCTCAGGAGTTCGGGCGATGGCTATGTCCTCACGCTCACTCCGACTCAGTTTGAGCTGGTCAGAAGGGTCCTTATCGATATCTATGGTGGTAGTCACTCCTCGAAGGTGGTTTCCGTCGTGGCCGGAGAAGCCTCAGCGAGGCTCCTCGAACTGAGGGGTCGAGAGGTGGACTTTCGATCGCGAGAAAGCATTGATGTGATGCTAAGTCACCCCGACCTTCGAGTATTGTGCGGGTCCTTGGCGTTCGCCTTCTTGAATCGCTCGTCGGAAGAGGCATTTCATAATAGGTATGGCTTCTACAGTGAGAACGTGCAGGCTGTGGGGTGGGCGATCTTTGGGGCGCTTCAAGCGATGGGAAGTTCGGCCGACTGAATCCTGACCAAATGGTGAACGCTTGATCTGACCTCCTGGATCAACCCTCGACGCCCTCAACCAACTCGCGCAAGATCAGCCCTGGCTACCAGTCATGTGCTGAGTAGCTGCGACGGCTGAAAGCCTTGTACCTGCCGAAAATGTCATCCGCGCTGGTCAGGCAGCGTGTTCGTACTCGTGGAGGATGCCGCCGAGACGGTCACGTCGGTGGATGTTCAGGTGGGTGAGACGGTCCGGGTCGGTGATCGGTTCGGGCAGTGGCGCGAGTGGCCGGACGTTGGCGATGCCCTGATGAGGGCGATGCTCGTTGTAGAAGACCTCGTATTCGCGGAGTGCGTGCAGCAGGTGCCGCTGGTTGAGGATCAGCGTCCGGTCGAGGAGTTCACGCCGGCAGGTCCGGATCCAGCGTTCCATGATCGCGTTCATCCGGGGTGCCCGTGTCCCGGTGCGGACGACATCGATACCGGCGTCGGCGAGGACGATGTCGAACAGGACCGGGTACTTGCCATCCCTGTCTCGGATCATGTATTTCACCTGGCAGCCGGCGTCTTCCAGGTCCATCACCAGGTTGCGTGCGGTCTGGGTCACCCAGGCTGCGGTCGGGTGCGCTGTGGCACCGAGGATTCGGATGCGGCGGGTGGCGTGTTCGATGACGGCCAGGACGTAGAGGCGTGCACCGGTCAGCATCACGGTTTCGAAAAAGTCGGCGGCGATGATGGCGTGGGCTTGGGAGCGTAGGAACGCCGCCCATGTGTTGCTGGTGCGCTGAGGTGCCGGATCGACACCGGCCTCTTTCAGGATCTCCCAGACGGTGGACGCGGCGACCTTGACGCCCAGGACGAGTAGTTCGCCGTGGATACGGCGGTATCCCCAGGTGCTGTTCTCCGAGGCTAGGCGCAGGACCAGCCGGCGGATTGACCGGATCGTTCGTGGCCGTCCGGCCCGGTGGGGCCGGGAACTCTGGGCATGCCGGCGGGCGATCAGATCGCGGTGCCAGCGCAGTACGGTCTCCGGGCGCACCAGCAGCCGCAGCTGGTTGCGCACGGTTCGCGGTAGCGGGTGCAGCAGGGCCGCGAGCCAGGCCCGATCCGCTGGGGTGAACCGGACCCGGTCGCCGTGCAGTTGCCGTTCGAGCACCATGATCTGGTGCCGTAGCGCGAGGATTTCGGCGTCCTTGTCGCGGTCGCTCATCGGAAGCAGCCGCAGTAGGGTCAGAGTGTTGGTCACGCCGAGGTATGCCAGTCGAAACAACACACCTCATCGTCGCCCAGCGCTCGACGTAGAGCACCGTCACGATCCAGCCGAGAAGATCCGCGTCGGCCCCAGCATCCCTGCCCCCGTGATCAAGATGGCTGTGACCAGGGTGGATGAGATTCTCGGCATCCACAACCTTAGGCATGCGGGTGTAAATCGCATTCCACTTAAGCACGCAGTTGCTGGAGCCAGTGAGGGGGCTGGTGTAAAGTGGTGCGATAGTTTCCCAAAGAGGTGCTCGGTGCCCTGCCGCAAGATTCTGTATCTGTTGGGGCGATGGGCGCCGTTGGCAGTACCATATACGGCTTATTCTATGATAGGAAGGCGTTTCGGGAATTTGGTGGGGTATCCTGCAATGCATCGAGCGCCCGATAACTACAAAGGCAAACATCGCCGTAAGTGATCGGATAAGGTTGGCGGATGCGCGGAGATGACCGGTGTCGGTAGAGGTAGGTCGCGATTTCTATTGGGTGCTGCATGGGGCGTGTCGCGCAGCCCCGGCGCTCCGTCAGTCGGTGATTGGGACTGATACCGTACTGATCAGCACGATGAACAATTTTCCCGGATTTCGTAAAGTGCTGAATCCAGTCCGTGTCGAAAGCGCTGGCCGTGATTTCGTTCAGGGCGGTGGCATCAGTCGTACTCCTCTCTCCGTGGATGCGGAGTTGAGGCTAGACCGGACCATGAGGGAAGTGCACTGGCGGGCGTTCGGCTGGGCGGCGGCAGAGGCTTCGTCGAGTTTGCCTCGTTGGGATGATGAAGTTGGGGTGGCCGTACGTCTAGCGATGGCGATTGCTGAGGCACGCGATGCGCCATGGGTGGGAGCCGACCACTTGCTGGAGGCGCTCCTGGCGGATTCGGCTAACGCGGCGAGCAATTTTGTCCGGAAGCAAGGGGTGGACCTTGATCTTTTGACCGAGGTGGCACGACGGACCTGGCCGGTTCCTGGTGGGAGTCCACCGCGTCAAGCGCTTGCGGAGATGCTCAATCGAGTCGGTGTCCTTATTCAGCCAGGTCGAGAGAATCGTCGGCGGACAACTACTCTGAAGAGGATGGTGGCGGTCAGCGTCCTCCGATTAGTGGCTCAAACGAATCCCGTGCTTTTCCTCCTAGAGGACGAGGCCATCGCGGAAACGGTTCGCTTGGGACACGACAGAACAACATTGATTCACCTCATCCTGGCCGTCTTGGTTCTTGAGGAGGAGATGACGACAAGCGGGCTCTCTCCAACAGCCGGATACATGCAATCATGTGACTTCGTGCTACGGCACTTCGGGATTGACCGAGAAGCTACTCTTTCGGCTGCCGCGTCTAATCCTCAAGTAGGAGAAATTGCATCACCGCAGCGGCGTCGAAGCTGGCGAAGTAGCTCGAAAAACCCACCATGGACGGTGGCTGCTGTGCGGGCCGCCGAAGCAGCACGACTTGTGGCATCTTCTGGTAATGGGGCCGCCTTGGGCAGCGCACATCTCCTGCATGCGGTTCTTGCCGATTCTGACAACTTGGGCCGAAGAGTATTAAGCGAGCAATTCGTGGATACGGGTGCTGTGCAAGACCTGCTCGTCCGTCGCCTAGGGCTGGCGAGTAGCCCTGATGGTAGTTGAGATTGAATCCCCAGGGCCAAAGGGGGACACCGTCTGTACACCGCCATCCGCACCGCACCCGGCTGACCACCGCGCACCGACCGGAACCAGGCGGCCCGACCACAGGCCACGAACCCCGGCCCCACCCCAACACAACACAACCCTGCCCGGAGCAAGCCGATCACGTAATCGGCGATTCCGCCGTACCCCAAAACCACCCGATATCAGAGCTATTCAACCGCGACCATCACGAACCGCGTCGGTGGATCGAGGCTAAGGGCGGCGGGGACTCCGGCGCGACGGCGCGCGGCGATGGTGGTTCGAGCGGCGGGTCTTGTAAGACCAACAGCTTCGTTCCCGGCACCAGGGTCCTGATGGCGGACGGCTCCACCAAGCCGGTGGAGGATGTGCAGCCGGGTGACAAGGTCCTGGCCACCGACCCGGAGACGGGCGAGACCGTGGCCGAGACGGTCACCGCGGCCATCAAGGGTGACGGCGTCAAGGTCAGTCGTCGCGGTGGGCCGCCCACCAGGCCAGAAACCCGTTCAGAGGGCACCTTCTATATCCGGGGTCGCGCCGAGCCGATCTTCATCGGTGGATCGAGGCTTAGCTGTCGCCTGATTCCTCCACTACGGAAAGTGCGCCTGATGGGCAAAGTTCGATGGCCTCGCGGGCGCGGTGGGCGGCTTCGCCTTCGGGGTGTTTGGTGATGAGCAAGACGATGCCGTCGTCGTGTTGGTCGAAGACGGTCGGCTCGGTCAGCACGCACTGGCCGGCTCCGATGCAGACGTCGGTGTTCGCCTCGATGCGCATGTCGTCCTCCGTTACCAGGCGACCGGGAGTTCCTCGATGCCGTAGACGAACGCGTCGGTCTTGAACGGGATGTCGTCGAGCGGTGCGGCTAGGCGGAGGGTGGGGATGCGGTGGAACAGGGTGTCGAAGACGATTTGTAGCTCCATGCGGGCCAGGGTTTGGCCGATGCACTGGTGCGGGCCGAAGCCGAAGGCGACGTGGTGGCGCGCGCCGCGTTCGAGGTCGAGCCGGTCGGGGTCGGCGAAGACCGCAGGGTCGCGGTCGGCGGCCAGCCCGGAGATGACGACCCCGTCGCCGGCGCTGATGGTGGTGTCGCCGAGTTGTACGTCTTCGGTGGCCACGCGGGCGGTGACAGTGTCGGCGATGGTGAAGTAGCGCAGTAGTTCCTCGACGGCCAGCGGGGTATTGTCCGGATTATTTTTGATCATGGCTAGCTGGTCGGGATGTTCGAGCAGTCCAACGACGCCGAGGGAGATCATGTTCGCGGTGGTTTCGTGACCGGCGACGAGCAGGAGGAAGGCCATACTGACCATGCTCGCGCGATCGAAGGTGCCGTTCGCGTGGTGTTTGGCGATCTGTCGGCCGAGCAGGTCGTCGGTGGGGTCGGTGAGCTTGCGGTCGATCAGGTTGCCGAGGTAGGTGTTCAGTTCCTCCTGGATCCGTACCCGAACCTCCGTTGGTGTGGTGTGGCGGAGCAAGGGGCCGGTCAGGCCCTGGAAGAAGTCGTGGTCGGCGTAGGGGACCCCGAGCAGCTCGCAGATGACCAACGATGGCACCGGTAGCGACAGCGCCTCGACCAGGTCGACGGAGCGTCGCGTGGTGGCGAGCATCTCGTCGATGTGCTGGTCGACGATCTGCTGGATCCGTGGTCGTAGCCCGGCCATGCGGCGGACGGTGAACTCGCCCATCAGGGCCCGCCGCGCCTGGGCGTGCTCTTCACCATCCATGCCGAGCATGGAGGTGGGTTGGGACTGTAGCTGTTCCCTCGTCTCCGGGTCGGTGCTGACGAACGGGAAGTTGTCTCTCCGGCGGTCGGAGGAGAATCGCCGGTCGGCGAGGACGGCGCGTCCCAGCTCGTGCCCGGCGATCCACCAGGCCTCGCCGCCGGTCTTCAGGTGGACCTTGGCGATCGGCGATTCTTCCCTGATCTGTTCGTATTCGGCGGGTGCGGTGAATGGGCATCCACGCTGGACAGGGAAGTCGGCGTCGGTGAGCGGGCCGGAGGTAGTCCCGGTCATTTCGATCGAGGCAGTCTCTGTCATGGCGATCGTCACCTCGCAGAAGTGGATGTCGTTACGCCGCTCGGCCTCAGGCTAGCCGGATGGTGGTCGCCCGTCCATGCCCGGTCGTCGATGGCCTGACTCCGCCGACCGGCCGGGCCAACAGGGGTCGCCCTCCGGCACGTGCTCGCCGTTGAGCTCAGCCACCTTCTATCCGATCCGGGTCGCTTCGATGGTGGTGCTCGTCCGCGCCGTACGGAAGGTGGCGAGCACCGCGGTCGCGGCGAGCGCGAGGCTCGTGGCGAGGATCAGGTAGTAGGACGGAGGTAGCCAGGTAATCGTTCGTCGGCCTTCGGTGAGGCCGGCGACGAGGCACCAGGCGGTGAGGATTCCGAGTCCGACGCAGAGTGCGAAGACCGTGCCGAGCGGCAGGGCGGCTTCGGCGACGATGACGCGGCGTACGGTCGATGCGGGCATTCCCATCAGGCGGAGCAGGCCGAGTACCCGTTTGCGGTCCAGGATGGCGGCGATGCTGGAGACGGCGAGGGAGACCGCGGAGATCAGGGTGGCCACGAGCACGGCCAGGTGGCCGAGGTTGGCGTAGCGGTCGGCCCAGGTTTGCCACCGGGCGCCTTCGTGGTCGGCCTGGGTCATGGGCGGATACGACAGGCGCAGTTCGCTGCCGAGGATGGCGGTGCGGGCGCGTTCGACCGAGTGCGTCGTGCCGTCGGTGGCGACGAGCAGGATCCTCGGCGTGGGGCCGGGTGTGGTCGCTGGGCGGGTGGCCGGCGGGCCGCCGCTCAGGGGGCTGTCGGTGACCAGCGGGCCGCCGCCGAAGGGGCTGCCGGTGACCTGGATGTGGCTGGCGCCGTGGGGGTTGGGCAGGCCGACGCGGGTGGCGTCGGCGGCGGTGAAGACAGCTCCGCCCTCGGGGTGCGAGTTGCCGATCGCGGTCGCGGTGACTCCGTCGGTGCGGGCGATCCGGGATGCCGTGGCGGTGACCGCGGTGGTACTGGACGCCGTTGCGCCGGCGTCGTCCGGTGGTGGCGGGCTGAGCCAGCCGATCAGGATGGAGGGCGAGAGATGCTCGGAATCTTCGGGGAGTGCTTCCTCGGCGACGGTGGTGATCCCGGCGGAGAAGACCGATACCAGGAAGACGGCGGCGACCAGGCCGCTGACCGCGCGGAAGGTGGCCCGCGGGTGTTGTCGCATGCGGTTCATCGCGATCACTCCGGCGGTGCGGTGCGCGCCGCGGGCCGCGATCCGAGCGGTCCAGTAGGTGAGCACCGGCCCGGCGGCGATCAGCCCGACCAGGAGCAGGATGAAGCCGGCGATGAGGATCCAGTCGGTACGGGGGAACGGGGTGTGGAGCAGGGCGGCGGCCGTGGCCCCCAGCAGCACCACCACGCCGGCGATGAGCGGCACCACGCCGAGGGCGGTGGGGCGGCGTTCGGTTCGCTCGCGGCTGCCGCCGAGGGGGCCGATGCCGGCCCGGCTGGTGCGCCATCCGGCGATGGCGGTGCAGCCGGCCACGACCCCCGCGACGACGATGAGCACGGTGCCCGACGGCACGGTCAGGTCGGTGCGGAAGAACCGGCCGTCTTCCATTTCGACCAGGGCGGCGACCGGGGCGAGCAGCCACGCCAGGACTATTCCGGCCAGGGCACCGACGAGGCTGGTCACCCCGGTCTCGGTGGCGGCGATGGCGGCGACCCGGCGGGGTGTGGCGCCGATGAGGCGTAGGGCGGCGAAGCGTTCCGCGCGGGTGGCCGCGCCGAGGCGGGTGACGATGCCGACCAGGATCAGGACGGGAAGCAGAATCGCGATGGCGCCGATGATGGTGATGGTGCGGTAGTTGCTGCTCGGGTAGGAAACCCCGCGGAACTCCGTGACCGACCAGACGCCTCCGTTGAGGAAGACGCTTCCCGCCATGCCGCCGAACGATGAGCGTAGGTTCTCGGTCGTCGCCCCGGTCACCACCACCAGCGAGTCCGGGCTCGCCAGGCCCGAGGCGTCGATGACGCCGGCCCGGGTGCCGTACCGGGAACCGAGGAGGTCGGTGGGGTGCGCCTCGATGCGGGCGATCAACGCGGGGGAGGCGTGATAGGTGCCGGCCGCCGGGGGCCGCCCGACGCCGGGCACGACCACGGTCGAGTCCGGCGTCGCGACGAGGTCGACTCTGCTGATCTTTTCCCCGTCGAAGTGTTCCATGCTGGTCGTCGCCAGCACCGTCTCGTCGCTCGGCGCGGCGGTTGCGGGGTCGGGGACCTGGGTCGCCACCTGATCGCCCAGGGCCATCCAGGTGGCGCGTTCGGTGCGGGAGGTGACCCCGCCGTAGGCGCCGAGGAGCAACAGCAGCAGCGCGACGCCGACCGCGATGCCCCCGGCCATGCCGACCAGCCGCCCGGTGGCCCCGCGGCCCTCGGCTGTGACGAGTCTGGTCAGGGTGAACAGTCTCATCGGTACGCCCCTCCGGCCGTGATCTGCCCATCGCGGACGACGACTTCCCGGTCGGCGTAGGCGGCCGTACGTGGGTCGTGGGTGGTGAGGATGACGGCGGTGTTGGCGTCTCTCGCCGCTTCGGTGAGGGCGAGCATGACGGTCTCGGCGGCGAGTGAGTCCAGCGATCCGGTCGGCTCGTCGGCGAAGATCATGGTCGGTTTGGTGGCCAGGGCTCGGGCGGCGGCGACCTGCTGCGCCTGCCCGCCGGAGAGCTGCGCCGGCAGTTTCCGGGAGCACTCGGCCAGGCCGAGCCGGTCGAGCCAGCTGTCAGCCCGGCGTCGGGCTTCGCGCCGGCTGACGCCGGCCAGCAGGAGGGGAATCGTCACGTTGTCCACCGCGGACAGGTCTGGCAGGAGTTGACCGTACTGGAAGACGAGTCCGAATCTGTCCAGGCGCAGCCGCGACCGGCCCGCCTCGTCGAGGTCGCTGAGGCGAACCGTGTCGTGGTCGACGGTGCCCTGATCCGGGACCAGGACGCCGGCGAGCACGTGCAGGAGGGTGGATTTGCCCGACCCGGAGGGGCCGGTCACCGCGATGATCTCTCCGGCGTGGCAGTCCAGGTCGATGCCGCGTAGGGCTTCGGTCAGCCCGAACGCGAGCCGTAGCCCCCGTGCCCGCAGGAGGGGAGCCGACCCGTCCTGGGGGGCTGGCGCCGACGTGCTGATGGTCTCGACCTCGTTCACTTTTTTACCTCGGCTTGTAGCTGGGACAGGCGGGCCACGGTCAGGTCGATCCAGCGCAGGTCCGCCTCGATGTGGAACAGGGCGTGGTCGCAGGCGAGGATGACGGCGAGACCGGCTCCCCGCTTCTCGTTGGTCAGCTCCCGCATGCGGGCCATGTGCCGGGTTCGTTGCAGGTCCAGCAGCCGGCCCGCGTCGTCGCCGAGCAGCAGCGCGATGATGGTCTTGGCGAAGAGGTCGCTCTGCAGGGATTCTGACGGCACCTCGGGGGTGAAGATCCACTCCAGGACCCGGGTACGGCCCGCGGGGGTGATTCCGTAGCGCTTGCGCTCCGGGCCGGCACCGGCCTCCGCGCCGACCGCGACGATCCAGCCGTCGCGCATCAGCCGGGTCAGGGTCGTGTAGACCTGCCCGAACGCCAGCGGCTTCTTCAGCCCGAACCAGCGGTCGTATCTGTTCTTCAGGTCGTAGCCGTAGCTCGCGCCGGTGCCGAGGAGGCCGAGCAGGGTTGTCGTGTTGTCCACGCCCCGGGACTCTATGCACTCGGCATCTACACTCGCAATCTACTCTGGTTCGTAAGGTTGTCGAGAGTGGAGTTCGGCGGAGATGTCGCGCTAGCGTCAACTTCCGGTTGACGCAGCGCATCGTCAACCTATGGTTGACGCATGACTGAACCATTGATGATGCCCCACCCGGTACGCCTCGACGAGCTGATCGACCACATCAAGCAGGCGCACACCGACACGCTGGACCAACTCGCCGACGCGGTCCTTGCCGGGGACCACCTCGGCGAGGTGGCCGACCATCTGATCGGGCACTTCGTTGACCAGGCGCGGCGCTCGGGTGCCTCATGGACCGAGATCGGCCGCAGCATGGGCGTCAGCAAACAGGCCGCCCAGAAGCGCTCGGCGGCGAAGGTGGCGAGCGCCGCGGCGCTGGAGTCGGATGCCGGCTTCAGCCGGTTCACCACCCGAACCCGCAACGCCGTCGTGGCCTCCCAGGAGGAGGCGCGCGCCGCCGGAAACGCCGAGATCGGTCCGGCGCACCTGGCGTTGGGGCTGCTGGTCGACCCGGACGCACTCGCCCCGCAGTTGATCACGGCGCGCGGGGTGTCCCTGGACCACCTCCGGGACGCGGTCACGGCGACCCTGCCGGCGCGCGTCGAGCAGGTCCCGGACCTGATCCCGTACGACGCACGCGGCAAGAAGGCCCTGGAGCTCACCCTCCGGGAGGGGCTTCGCCTCGGCCACAATTACATCGGGACCGAGCATGTGCTGCTGGCCCTGCTTGAGGAGGAGGACGGCGACGGCGTGCTCACCGGCCTTGGCCTGGAGAAGGAGGGTGTGGAGGCCGCGCTCCAGGGCGCGCTCGCCGAGCTCACCCGGAAGAAGCGCTGAGTAGCCGGAGCGCTGCGTCGCCGGAGCGCTGGCTAGCCGGAGAGCTGCGTCGCCGGAGAGCTGCGTCGCCGGAGAGCTGGGGAGCCGGAGCGCCGCGCAGCCGGCAGGCAGGGTAAGCAGCCGGAGTTGCCTAGCCCGGACAGGGCGGGCGTGGCAGTCGAAGGAGGCGGGATGGGGCAGGGGTTGCGCATCGCGGTGGCACAGCCCGGTTGCGTCGCGTACGACGTGGCGGTCAACGCCGCGGCGCACGCGGCGGCCGTCCGGGCGGCCCACGCGCGGGTGGTGGTCTTCCCCGAGCTGTCGCTGACCGGCTACGAGTTGGACGCGCTGCCGGTCGCCCCGGACGACGAACGGCTGGCGCCCATCGTCGCCGCCTGCGCCGAGACCGGGGCGCTCGCGCTGGTCGGCGCCCCGGTTCCCGGTCCGAGCATCGGTGTGCTGGCGGTGGACGGGGAAAGCGCGTGGGTTGCCTACCGGAAGGTCCACCTGCACGGCGGGGAGCTGGACCGTTTCGTCCCCGGTGTGCCCGCCGCGATCGATGTGGACGGGTGGCGGCTGGGCCTCGCCGTCTGCCGCGACACCGGCGTCCCCGAGCATGCCGCGAAGACGGTCGCGCTGGGGATCGACGGCTACGTTGCGGGCGTGGTCCACGCCGAGGACGAGGCCGACGTGCACGGCGAGCGGGCCCGTCGGGTCGCCGCGGACCACGGCGTCTGGGTGGCGGTGGCGGCCTTCGCGGGTCCGACCGGTGGCGGCTTCGCCCGTACGTCCGGCCGTTCGGGTATCTGGTCCGCCGCCGGGGAGTTGGTCACCGAGGCGAGCGCCGCCCCCGACGAGGTCGCCCGGGCGGTCCTCGCCCGGAGCGTGCGCTGACGTACGCCCGCACCTGGGGGTTACTGCGGGCAGGGGTACTCCTGGAATGTCTTGTAGCCGCTGCGGGTGCCGACCATGGTGGGTTCACCCTGGCAGTCCTCGTGGAAGCTTCCCACCACGGTGGTGAACGACGGGCCGGAGTAGAAGGTCGTGTAGCACTCGTAGCCGAACGTGCAGGCGCGAGCCGACGCGGGTGCTGCGGGCGAGACCAGGACGGCGGCGGCGAGGAAGGCCAGGGTGACGAAGAGGCGTCGGATCATGATGGTGGACCTCCGGTAGTGCGGGCTGATCAATCGAGAACTAACTGTGCCGTCAGCATTAACCAGCACGAAACAAATAACAACTCGGCTTTTCGTGTGCGCGTTGCTTCCGGGGCGCCTTCCGCGGCGTAGGATTTGCCCGATTCCACTGACATTCCTGCCGGTGACGCCGTGTTCGGTGCGGCCCACGTGGGGAGCGGCCTCGGGAGGCGATGTGTGGGCATTGTCGACTATGGTGCGATCGTGAGTTCTATTGCTCCATGCCAAATTGCTAATGTCGGCGGCTCCAGCGGTATCAACGGCTCAGGCGGCATCGGCCTTCGGCGCTACCGCACGGCCCGGCATGGTCGGCGCGGCGGCGGCAGCGGCCCGCTCCGTCGATTCGGGCGTCGCACCAGACCCGGGCCCGCAGCGACTGTCGGTCCTCCTCGCTGAGGGTGGTGTCGCCGAAGTCGATGACGGTGACGTGCGCGAGGGAGTCGCGGAGCGCCGTGGCCAGGCTAGCCGCATCGTCCTGGTTGGTGAGGGTGGTGGGCAGGTGGAGGACCCAGCGTGCGGCCATCGGCGCTACCCGCTGTCGGCTTCGCCGGGGACGCGGTGCGTGTCCATCCGGCGAGCGTGGGGTGCGTCGGTGTGGTGGTGGCAGCAGTCGGTGTGCCGGGACTGCCACTGGCGCAGGGCCTGCCGGATCCGCTCCGCCTCGGTGTTCGCGGTGGTCAGGTCGCGGTGCAGCCGGTCGATCTCGTTGGCGACCCGGCCCAGATAGTCGTGCACCTGCTGCGGGTCGAGGCCCCGTCGGCGGACGTCGAAGATGGCGCTCCGGACCTGGTACGCGCGCAGCCGGTCCTCGCTCGGGTAGGTCATCGCTGGGTCGCCTTCAGTCGCGCGACCGAACCGTCGTCAATGGCCTTCACGGGTGCTCCTTCTGGTCGCTGTCGAGGCCGGGGCGGGCGCCTGGATGAGGTGGAGGGTGGCGCCCGCCCCGGGGGCGACCGAACAATATTTGGTCGGTCCCAGACAAGATTTATTGCAACCCTGGCTTGATGCAATGTCTCGCGGGAGGATGCGGACCAAGGGATGAGGTGCCTAACGCGACGACAGTAAAGGAGATGGCGTGGATGACTCGGGGAGCACCGTTCCGCGTAGGCAACTCGGGAGATATCTGAGAGAGCTTCGAGAAAACGCGTATGTCACGGTGTCGGCCGCCGCGAAGGAACTGGAGTGGTCGGCGCCGCGGATCTGGCGGTACGAGACCGGTCAGGTCCCCATGCACCCCAACGATGTGGAGGCCATGTGCCGGGTCTATGGCGCGGCCCGGGAGACGATCGAGACGATGCGGGCGCTGGCCCGGGAGACCAAGGCGCACGGCTGGTGGCACAGCTACGGCTCGGTGATCAAGGACTGGTTCAAGCTCTACGTCGGCCTGGAGGCCGCCGCGACCCGGATCCGACACTACGAGGTCAACCTGGTTCCCGGCCTGTTGCAGACCGTGGAGTACATGACCGAGGTGATCGCCACCGACCATCCGCAGCTCAGTGCGGCGGAGCGCCAGGCGAAGGTAGAGGTTCGCCTGCACCGGCAGCGGCTGTTGGCGCGGGCGATCCCCCGGGCGCCCCAGCTCGAGGTGGTGCTGAACGAGGCGGTGCTGCGGCGGCCCCTGCGGGACCGCCCGGCGATGGTGCGTCAACTCGAGGCGCTGCTCGTCGCCGGGCAACGGCACAACGTCGGTCTCCGGGTGCTGCCGCTGAGCGCCGGGGTGTTCCGCTGGGCGCATGCGGGCACCTTCACCACGCTGGAGTTCCCGACCGACGTGCGGGAGCCGGAGCCGACCACCATCTATACGGACGGGCCATGCGGGGCGGTCTACCTTGACAAGGCCCACGAGATCGAAACCTACGAGGAAGCCTGGCGGTCGCTCAGCGAGCGTGCGCTGGGCGTTGCCGAGTCCGGTGAGTTGATCGCGGCGATTGCGAAGGAGATGAGCGATGAGGCGTGACGGGGTGTGGCGCAAGTCGTCCCGGTCCGGTGGCGAGGGCAACTGCGTCGAGGTGGCGGCGTTCGCCGTCACCGGCGGCGCCGGTGACGGCGGAGTCGGGGGCGCCGGAGTCGGGGGCGGCGGTGTCGGTGTGCGGGACAGCAAGGACCGGCCCGGCCCGACGCTGAGCTTCGACCCGGCGGCCTGGACCCGGTTCGTCGTCGCCGTCCCGGCCGGGGAGCGCGACCACCAGCTCTGAGCTGCTGTTGGCCGGTGCCGGCCTGCGGTCGGCACCGGCCTGCGGTCGGCACCGGCCTGCGGTCGGCACCGGCCTGCGGTGTGCCGTCGGCATGCGCCTTCGGTGTGCGGTCGGCACCGGCCTTCGGTATGCGACGGCACCGGCCTTCGGTGCGTGACGGCACCGGCCTTCGGCGCGTCGGCTGGCGTCGGCCGGGACCGGCCTTCGGCGCGTCGGCTGAGGCTCCCGGCGGGCGCCGAATCGGTTGGGGAACAATGGCGGGGTGACTGCTCCCCGCGACGTCGTGCTGCTCGGCTCCACCGGTTCGATCGGCACCCAGGCCATCGACATCGTGCGCCGTAACCCGGACCGGTTCCGGGTGGTGGCGTTGGGCGCCGGCGGTGGCAACGTCGGGTTGCTCGCCGCGCAGGCCCTGGAGCTCGGCGTGGCGGCGGTCGGCGTGGCGCGGGCCTCCGCCGCGCAGGATCTCCAGCTCGCCTTCTACGCCGAGGCGAGCCGCCGCGGCTGGGCCCGGGGCGAGGTGAAGTTGCCGAAGATCATCGCTGGGCCGGACGCGATGACCGAGCTGGCCCAGTGGCCCAGCGACGTGGTGCTCAACGGGGTGGTCGGCTCGCTCGGGCTCGCGCCGACCCTGGCCGCGCTGCGCGCCGGCCGTACCCTCGCCCTGGCCAACAAGGAGTCGCTGGTCGCCGGCGGCCCCCTGGTGCGGGCCGCGGTGACCCGGCCGGGGCAGATCGTCCCGGTCGACTCCGAGCACACCGCGCTCGCCCAGTGCCTGCGCTCCGGGTCCCGCCCCGAGGTGCGCCGGCTGCTCGTCACCGCCAGCGGCGGCCCGTTCCGGGGGCGGCGACGCGACGAGTTGACCCAGGTCACCCCGGAGCAGGCGCTCGCCCACCCGACCTGGAACATGGGGCCGGTCGTCACGATCAACTCCGCCACGATGGTCAACAAGGCGTTGGAGGTGATCGAGGCACACGAGCTCTTCGACGTGCCGTACGCGGACATCACCGTGCTGGTCCACCCGACCTCGGTGATCCACTCGATGGTCGAGTTCGTGGACGGCTCCACCATCGCCCAGGCCAGCCCGCCGGACATGCGGCTGCCGATCGCGCTCGGCCTCGGCTGGCCCGACCGGGTCGCCGACGCCGCCCCCGCCGTCGACTGGACGACCAGCCACACCTGGGAGTTCGCGCCGCTGGACGACACGGCGTTCCCGGCGGTCGCGCTCGCCAAGGCGGCCGGCGAGGCCGGGTGCTGCCGGCCGGCGATCTACAACGCGGCCAACGAGGAGTGCGTCGCGGCGTTCGTCGCCGGGCGGCTGCCGTTCCTCGGCATCGTCGACACCCTGGAGCAGGTGCTGGCCGAGGCTCCTGACTTCGGCGAACCAGGTACCGTCGAGGACGTGCTCGCGGCCGAGTCGTGGGCGCGCGGGCACGCGCAGACAATCATCGAGAAGTCAGCGGAAGGAACTTGATGGCCTACCTGCTCGGGGTGACGCTCTTCGCCCTAGCCATCCTGATCTCGGTGAGTCTGCACGAAGCGGGGCACCTGCTGACAGCGAAGGCCTTCGGCATGAAGGTGACCCGCTACTTCGTCGGTTTCGGCCCGACCCTCTGGTCGTTCAAGCGGGGCGAGACGGAGTACGGCCTCAAGGGCATCCCGCTCGGCGGCTTCTGCAAGATCGTCGGGATGACCCCGCAGGACGACGACGTCGACCCGGCCGACCAGCCGCGGGCGATGTGGCGGTTCCCGGTCTGGAAGCGGACGATCGTGATGTCCGCCGGCTCGATCACGCACTTCGCGCTGGCCCTGATCGCGCTCTGGATCATCGCGATCACCGCCGGTCTACCCAACCCAAACTTCCCCAGCACCCTGGCGCAGGTCCGGCAGGAACCGGCGATCATCCAGCTCGCCAGCTGCGTGGTCCCGGAGAACGAGGCCCGGGCCTGCACCGACACCGACCCGGCCAGCCCGGCCGCGCAGGGCGAGCTGCGCGACGGCGACCAGATCACCGCGGTAAACGGCGCCCCCGTCGCCAGCTACGGCGACCTGCTCGTCGCCCTGCGCGCCCAGCAGCCGGGGCAGCCGGCGCAGGTCGACTACCTGCGCGACGACCAGCCGGGCAGCACCACCGTGACGCTCGGGCAGACCCAGCGTCCGCCGCTGGACGACCCGGAGGGCACCGTCGGGCCGGTCGCCGCGCTCGGCGTCGGGCTCATCCCCAGCACCCCCAGCCGGATCGAGTACGGTCCGATCGGCGCCATCGGCGGCACCGCCGACTTCACCGGCACCATGGCGGTGAACACCTACGAGGCGATGAAGCGGATCCCGCAGAAGGTCCCGGCGCTCTGGACGGCGATCACCGGTGGCGAGCGGGACATAGACACCCCGATCAGCGTGGTCGGCGCGAGCCGGATCGGCGGCGAGGCGGTGGAGAACGACGCCTGGCTGCTCTTCTTCATGCTCTTCGTCTCGCTGAACTTCTTCATCGGCGTGTTCAACCTGCTGCCGCTGCTGCCGCTGGACGGCGGCCACATCGCCATCGCCTGGTTCGAGCGGGCCCGCTCCTGGGCCTACGCCGGGCTGCGCCGCCCCGACCCCGGCCGGGTCGACTATCTCAAGCTGATGCCCGTCACGTACGCGGTGATCCTGATCGGCGGCGCGTTCATGCTGCTGACCGTCACCGCGGACGTCGTCAACCCGATCACGCTCTTCACAAGGTGAGTGCCTGAAGTGACCGCTGTCAGTCTCGGTATCCCCGCCGTACCGCCGCCGCCGCTCGCGCCCCGTCGGGCGAGCCGTCAGATCATGGTCGGTTCGGTGCCGGTCGGTGGGGGCGCCCCGGTGTCGGTGCAGTCGATGACCACCACACTCACCGCCGACGTGAACGCCACGCTCCAGCAGATCGCCGAGCTGACCGCCGCCGGCTGCCAGATCGTCCGGGTCGCCGTACCCAGCCAGGACGACGTCGCGGCGTTGCCGGCGATCGCCCGTAAGTCGCAGCTCCCGGTGATCGCCGACATCCACTTCCAGCCCCGGTACGTCTTCGCCGCGATCGAGGCCGGCTGCGCGGCGGTACGGGTGAACCCGGGCAACATCCGGCAGTTCGACGACAAGGTCAAGGAGATCGCGAAGGCCGCCGGTGACGCGGGCGTACCGATCCGGATCGGCGTGAACGCGGGCTCGCTGGACAAGCGGCTGCTGGCCAAGCACGGCAAGGCGACCGCGGAGGCGCTGGTCGAGTCGGCGCTGTGGGAGTGCTCGCTCTTCGAGGAGCACGGCTTCCGGGACATCAAGATCTCGGTGAAGCACAACGACCCGGTGGTGATGGTCCGGGCCTACCGGCAGCTCGCCGAGGCGTGCGACTACCCGCTGCACCTCGGGGTCACCGAGGCCGGGCCGGCGTTCCAGGGCACCATCAAGTCGTCGGTGGCCTTCGGTGCGCTGCTCGCCGAGGGGATCGGGGACACCATCCGGGTGTCGCTCTCCGCTCCGCCGGTGGAGGAGATCAAGGTCGGCGCCGCGATCCTGGAGTCGCTCGGCCTGCGCGAGCGCGGTCTGGAGATCGTCTCCTGCCCGTCCTGCGGCCGGGCCCAGGTCGACGTGTACAAGCTCGCCGAGGAGGTCACCGCCGGCCTGGAGGGGCTGCCGGTGCCGCTGCGGGTCGCCGTGATGGGCTGCGTCGTCAACGGCCCCGGTGAGGCCCGGGAGGCCGACCTGGGGGTGGCCTCCGGCAACGGCAAGGGCCAGATCTTCGTCAAGGGCCAGGTCATCAAGACCGTCCCGGAGGGTCAGATCGTGGAGACGCTCATCGAGGAGGCGCTCCGCCTCGCCGAGGAGATGGGCGCCGAGCTCCCCGAGGAGCTGCGGAGCCTGGCCGGCGGCGCCACCGTGACCGTGCACTGATCGGGCCCGTCCTGTTCCCCGAAGGGGCCGCCGAGTAGGCCGGTCGGCCAACGCCGGATCCGCTGATCTGGCAGGCTGAAACCGTGCTGACGACGCCGGTACGGCAACTCGGGGAATCGGAGCGTCGCGCAGTCGAGCAACTGCTCGACCTCGACCCGTACGCGGGCGCACAGGTCGCCGAGCGGGTCGCCGCGCGCGGGCTCGGCTGGTGGCGGTCCGAGGGACGGGTCCTCGGCTACGGCCCCCGCCGTAACCTGGAATCCGTCTGCTGGCTGGGCGGCAACCTCACCCCCGTGCTCGCGACCGAGCCCGCCGTAGCCGCCTACGCCGACCTGCTCGCCGGGCAGGAGCGAATCTGCTCGTCGATCGTCGGCCGGTCCGACGCGGTGCTCGGTCTCTGGGAGCGGCTCGCCGCAACCTGGGGCCCGGCCCGTGACGTCCGCCCCAACCAGCCGCTGCTCGCCACCGACACCGTGCCCGCCGTCAGCCCGGACCCGCAGGTGCGCCACGTGCGTCGCGGCGAGGTGGATCGGCTCTTCCCCGCCGCCGTGGCGATGTACACCGAGGAGGTCGGGGTCTCGCCGCTGGCCGAGGATGACGGGCGCGGCTACTACCGCCGGGTCCAGGACCTGGTCCGGTCCGGTCGGGCGTACGTCCGCATCGTCGACGGCGAGGTCGTCTTCAAGGCCGAGCTGGCGGTGGTGACCCGGCGTACCGCCCAGGTGCAGGGGGTTTGGGTGGCCCCCGAGTGGCGGGGCCGGGGGATCGCCGCGGCGGCGATGGCCGCCGTCGTCCGGGACGCGCTGTACCGCTTCGCGCCCACGGTCAGCCTCTACGTCAACGACTTCAACCGGGCCGCCCGGCGGGTCTACGAGCGCTGCGGCTTCCGCCCGATGGGCACCCTGGCCACCGTCCTGTTCTGAGCGGGCGTGAACCCCGGGACGGCGACCGGGCATGAGAAAGTGTGACCATCAAACAAGGGGTGCAAGCCCGTCAACGTGAACCGGGGAGCCCTGCGGCTGCCAGACCGTCGCACGCCGACGGCACCCCGGCCGACCACGCCCCCCGACAGGTGCTGGACGGCTCTCCGGTCGACCAGCTCCCCGAGGGGGCGCTCGACGGCTCTCCGGTCGACCAGCCCCCGGACGAGGTGTTGATCCAGCAGTCGTTGCTGGTCGCGGAGCGGTTCGGGCCGCTGTTCGATCGGCACGCCAGCGCCGTGTACCGATATCTGGCCCGCCGGATCGGGCCGGACGCCGACGACCTGTTGGCCGAGACGTTCCTGATCGCGTTCCGACAGCGGGCGACGTACCGGAAGCTGCACGTCAACGTACGTCCCTGGCTGTTCGGCATCGCCACCAACGTGCTGCGCCGACACGCGCGGCAGGAGAAGCGGCGGTACCGGGCCCTGGCCCGGGTCCCAGTGGATCCCGGCGGCGAGGCGTACGCCACCGACGACGCGCTCGGGCGGCTGGACGCCCAGTCACTGCGGCGCGACCTGGCTGCCGCGCTGGCCGCGCTCAAGCGCGGCGACCGGGACGTCCTGCTCCTGTCCGCGTGGGCGGAGCTGTCGTACAACGAGATCGCGGCGGTGCTGGACATCCCCGTCGGCACCGTTCGCTCCCGCCTCAACCGGGCGCGACGGGTGACCCGTGCGGCCCTCAGCATCACGATCACCAGCGAGGAACGCGCATGAACGAGATCACTCTGCTGCAGGAACATGGCCCCGACTCGGCACCCGCCACCGAGAGCGTGCTGAACTCCGCCCGGCACCGTCTGTTGACCGAGATCGCCGACGCGTCCGGCGAACCCCGGCAGCGGTGGGCGGGACTCCACCGCCCGCACGGCTTCCGGCGGGGCCGGCGACTGGCCATGACTGTCATCGCGGCCAGTGCGCTCTTCGTCTTTTCGGTGGTGGTCGGCGGTGTGATATCCGCCGAACAGTCGCGGGACCGTACGCCGACCGCTGTCTCCCTCGTCGCGTTCCAGATGCCGGTCTTCCCGCTCGCCCTCGATCCGGTTCCGGCCGGTCTGGAAGCCCCGTTGTTCAGCTTTCACGACGGGCGCTTCCTCGCGGTGCACCAGGATGCGGCCGGGGAGAGCGATGTCTACCTGAGCGTTCGTGACGAACGTCCGCGCGCCGAGTTCGCCCAGAACATCAGACCGGTGATGGTGCACGGCCAACGCGGCGAGTTGTGGGAGAACCATCCGCAGAATGGGCCCGCCCATGTGTCAGTGATGTGGGAGCGGGAGCCGGGCCAGTGGGTGCAGGTCACGGGCCGAGGCCGGTTCGGCACCGAGGCGGCCGTCCTGGCCCTCGCGGACACGGTCGTCGAGCGGCCACAGGAGGTGCCGTTGCAGGTCCGCCTCGCGCCGGCGGGCTGGGAGGTGTTCGCCTTCAAGGACGACCGGATCCTCACCCTGAAGGACGAGAACTCGGACGCCACGATGAACGTGCATTTGGCTGAGCGGCCCCAGCCGGACCTGCTGGGCAACATCATGGGAGCCCAGGAGGTGAGTCCCGTCCAGGTCAACGGCCGGGAGGCCCACCTCGTCCGGGCCGACGAGATCTGGTTCCTCCAGGTCCCGCTGTCCGACGGCTCGGTGTTCAACCTGCAGGCGCCGCTCTTCATGACCGCGGATCAGGTCGTGGCCATCGGCGAGCAGGTGACCGTGCAGCGTTGACACCCCCGCCGGCCACCTCCCCATAGCCGGGAGTGGCCGGCGCTCACACCTCCGCTTTGCCGACCGCCAGAGCCGACAGCCCAGCCCGCAGTGTCAGCCCCTGCTGCTTGGCTGGCGACATGAATAGTCGGCACGCCGCGGTGTGGACTGTCGTTGCGCACGAGCGCGCGGCTCTCGTGCGCAGCCTGGAGACCCTGGGGCCCGAGCAGTGGGCTGCTCCGACCGCCTGCCCCGGTTGGGACGTCCACGACGTGGTGGCCCACCTCGTCGACACCGCGAAGACGACGCGGCTCCGCTTCGTCCGCGACATGGTCACCGCCCGCTTCGACTTCGACCGGCAGAACGCGGTCGGTCTCGCCCGGGAACGGCGCGCGGACCCGAAGGACACCCTCGCCGCACTTCGGGCGGTCGTGACCCGCACCAGCACCCCACCGGCCGCGATCGTCACCCGCCTCGTCGAGGCATTCGTCCACGGCGAGGACATCCGACGGGCAGTGGGGCTCCGCGGCGACTACCCGGTCGAGCAGGTGGCGGCGGCGCTGACCTTCCAACTACGGACGACGGTGCAGCTGGGCGGCGGCAGGGAGCGCGCGAGTGGGCTGCGACTGGTCACCCCAGACGCTTCCGTAGACAGTGGAGCTGGCCCCGAGGTGCGTGGAACGGCCCTTGCCCTCCTGCTCACGGTCTCCGGTCGGCCGGTTGCACCCGACGAGCTCACCGGAGCCGGGGCCGCGACCCTCATCGAGCGCGCCACCTCCTGACCTTGACGCCGGTGGCGCACGGGGTCATGCCGAGCCGAGGACGGGCGCTTGGCATACCGCGTTGCACCGCCCCTGACCAGTCGGCAGACTCCGCTCATGGGTGATCAGTGGGCAGGCAAGGGTTTCGGCTGGCAGAACATGTTCGTCCCGCCCACCCAGGATCCGCGGGACCAGGACGCCGTCCACGGCGAGCGAAACGTGCTCCTCAGCTACCTGAGTTTTCAGCGACAGACGCTGCGGCTCAAGTGTGCGGGGCTGACACCGGAGCAGCTTGCGAGCCCCGTGGTGCCTCCTTCGGAGCTGACGCTGCTCGGGCTTGTCCGGCACCTGGCCGCGGTCGAGCACGGGTGGTTTCAGCGGGTGATGCAGGGCGACAGCGGTCCTCGTCCTTTCCGTCCCAACGGGGTGCACAGCGAAGAGTTCACCTTTCCGATGCCCACGGGCTCCGACGTCGAGGCGGCATTCCAGGAATGGCAACGGCAGTGCGATGCCGCCGACGAGTTCGTCGCGGGAACGGAGTTGGACGCCCGGGGAGCAGACGATGTGGAGCTACGTGAGGTATTGGTCCACCTGATCGAGGAGTACGCCCGCCACCTGGGCCACGCCGACCTTCTTCGCGAGTGCATCGATGGGCGCAGAGGGCAGTAGTAAGCTGTCCAGAGCATCCGGAGACGACTGTTGGCCGGCACCCGGTTCGGGTGCCGGCCAACAGTTTCTTTCCCCCTGGTGTGGGTTAGGTCTGTGGGTGGGGGTTTGTTTGTGGGTGTCGGTGGGGTCAGCTGGTCCAGTGTTCGGCGACGAGGTCGGCGGCCTGGGTTTCCCACTGGGCGTAGTGGAACGGGTACGCCGACACCTGCACCTTCTGCGCGGCCTCGGTCAACGGCAGGTCCTGCCAGCCCTTGACCTGCTTCAAACCGTCCAGGAAGGCGGTGGTGGAGTAGGCGGGGTCGGTGATCTGCTCCACCGTGCCCCAACCACTGGAGGGGCGCTGCTGGAACAGGCCCTGCGAG